>CANNPG010000125.1:0-4689 GCA_947507375.1 uncultured Collinsella sp.
GCTCTTTGCCTCTAACTGGCAGCAGTATTACTACACCTACTGCATCTTTTACGAGGAGTGCGGCAAGCAGCGTATGGAGATTGCCGAGCGCTTGCGCAAACTGCCGCTGTCGTTTTTTGGTCGTCGTGATCTGGCCGATTTAACCGAGACCATCATGGGTGACGTCCAGGCCATGGAGCACGCCTACAGCCACGTGCTGGGAGAGCTTTGGGGTGCCATCATCGCAAGCGCCATTGTGTTCGTGGCGTCGCTGTTCTTTTGCTGGCAGCTGGCGATCGCGGCGTTTTGGAGCGTTCCCGTGGCCTTTGCCGTGCTGTATCTAACACGCGGCCCCATGACTCCGGTGTTCGATCGCGTGCGCGCCGAGAAGGTCAAGGTTACCGAGGCGATTCAAGAGACGCTCGACTGCGTTCGCGAGATCCGCGCCACCAACCAGGAGGCCCATTATCTTGAGGGACTCAACGCCGTGATCGATGTCGAGGAGCGCGAGACCACCAGAGGCGAGCTCGCCAATGGGCTTTTGGTCAACTCCGCCTTTGCCATCCTGCGCCTGGGGATTGCCACCACGCTGGTCACGGGCGCCGCGATGGTTGCCTCCGGGCAGGTCGACTTTTTGGTGATGTTTGCCTTCCTGCTTATGGTGAGCCGTATCTATGCGCCCTTTGACCAGGCGTTAATGTTAATGTCCGAGCTGTTTGCCGCCGAGTCGTCTGCCAAGCGCATGCGTTCCATCATGGAAGAGCCTGTGGCGCGAGGCAGCGAGGAATTTGAGCCCGTGGGCCACGATGTGGTGTTCGATCACGTGGCATTTGGCTATGGTGCGGGCGAGGATGGCCGTGCCGGCGAGAAAGTTCTTACCGATGTGAGCTTTACCGCCAAGGAAGGCGAAGTTACGGCGCTGGTCGGTCCTTCGGGTTCCGGTAAGTCTACGGTGAGCCGCCTGGCCGCGCGCTTTTGGGATGCCACCGAAGGCAAGGTTACCGTGGGCGGTGTGGATGTTGCGAGCGTCGATCCCGAGGTGCTCCTGCGCGACTACGCCATTGTGTTCCAAGACGTGCTGCTCTTTGACGACACGGTGATGGGAAACATCCGCCTCGGGCGTCGTGATGCCACCGATGAGGAAGCGCTTGCGGCCGCGCGTGCCGCCAACTGCGACGAGTTTGTGAGTCGTATGCCGCAGGGCTACGACACCATGATCGGCGAGAACGGCTCCAAGCTGTCCGGCGGCGAGCGCCAGCGCATCTCTATCGCCCGCGCGCTGCTCAAAGACGCGCCCATCGTGCTGTTGGACGAGGCGACGGCAAGCTTGGATGTAGAGAACGAGACCGTGGTACAGCAGGCACTCTCCCGTCTGCTTGCAGGTAAGACGGTTATCGTTATTGCCCACCGTATGCGTACGGTGGAAAATGCCGACAAAATCGTTGTGCTCAAGGATGGTGTGGTTGCCGAGCAGGGCACTCCGGCGCAGCTCAAGGCGGCAGGTGGAGAATTCGCCCGCATGGTCGCACTGCAAAAGGAAGCGGCGGCCTGGCAGCTGTAGGAATATGACAAAGGGGCAGTCCCATAATGTGACAAAGGGGCAGTCCCTTTGTCATATTGAGTTCACCCAAATAGTTAACAAAAAGTTAACCTTTGTTGACCTTAATAGTTAGATAAACTAAACTATTTTCCAAAAGTGTGCTCGAGCAAACTTGTTTACTCGGGTGCTGAGGCACCGTGCCGCGTCCAATGCGGCAAAAGGGAGAAGCAACATGAAGAAGTCGACGTTTAACACCCTGCTTGTCGGTGGCGGTTTTCTGCTTGGCACGGCCGGCATCAAGCTGCTTACCAGCGCTCCGGTCAAGAATGCCTGCGTGCAGGGTATCGCGTGCGGCATGCGCATCAAGAACGGCTACCAGGACATGGTCGAGCAGGCCAAGGCCAATGTCGATGACATGGTTGCCGAGGCTGCCTACATCACCCAGAGCGAGGCCGCTGCTGACGAGGCAGCCGAGTAACGCTCCCAGGCACAAACTATGAGATTCTCGATTATTAGCGAGATCCCCGGCAGGACCCGTCTTCAATTGGCGGGTCCTGTGCCAGAGAGCGATCTCGATGCACTTCTTAAGCTTGGCGGCGATATCGACGGCGTGCACAAGGTGCGCGTTTATGGCCGTATTGGCCAGATGGCGCTCGAATACGACGAGCCGCGCCGCGCGAGCGTGCTCGACGCCTTGGGCGCACTCGATGCTCAAGCTATCGCCGATGCCAAGTCGGGCTACGTGATGCAGCTTGAGCCACGCAAGCACAAGCTCGTCATGGATCTTGCCACACTTATCGGCGCCCACTACGCACGTCGCTGGTTCTTGCCGACGCCTCTGCGTGCGGTGTTTGTCGTGGCCGGTTACATGGCATTTTTGCGCGCTGCCCTCCGTGAGCTCGCGCAGCCGCGCCTGACCGTTCCTGTGCTCGACGCTTCGGCCATTGGCATTTCGTTCGTCAAACGTGATGTCGACACCGCGGGCCAGACGATGTTCCTGCTCAACGTGGGCGAGCTGCTTGAGGACTACACCCGCGCCATGAGCGAAAACGAGCTCATCAACTCGCTGCTCGACGTGCCCGATAAGGCACAAAAAGTGGTCGGTGACACCGAGGTAAGTGTTGCCGCGACCGAGCTTGAGCCCGGCGATCTGGTCGCCGTGCGTACTGGCATGTCCATCTGCATCGACGGTGTTGTCGAGCAGGGGAGCGCCATGGTCAACCAGGCGACCCTGACCGGCGAGCCGCTGGCCGTCGAGCGCAGCGTGGGCGACGACGTGTTCGCCGGCACCGTCGTGGAAGACGGCAGCATCTTGGTGCGTGTGCGCGCCAATACGGCGCAAACCAAACTGCGCTCAATCGTCTCGCTCGTGCAGACGGCCGACTCGCTCAAGTCCGAGGGCCAGTCGCACATGGAAGATCTCGCCAACAAGATCGTCCCGTGGAACTTCCTGCTCGCGGGCCTAGTTGCGCTTACCACCCGCAGCCTCATCAAGACCTCAGCGGCGCTGATGGTCGACTACTCGTGCGCACTCAAGCTCACGGGTTCCGTCGCCGTCATGACCGCCATGAGCGATGCCGCCAAGATGGGCGTCATGGTCAAGGGTGCGAAGTACTTTGAGTCGTTTGCCAAGGCCGATACCATTGTCTTTGACAAGACCGGTACGCTGACCGAGGCTCAGCCGCGTCTAGCTTGCGTGCTCACGACCGACGGCTGGAGCGAGGACGAGGTCCTGCGCCTTTCCGCTTGCTTGGAGGAGCATTTCCCGCATCCGGTGGCACGCGCCGTGGTCAACGCCGCCCGCGAGCGCGGGCTCGAGCACCGCGAGCGCCATGCTGCCGTCGAGTACATCGTGGCACACGGCATCGCCTCGTCCATTGAGGAGCGTCGCGCCATCATCGGTTCCGCGCACTTTGTGTTTGAGGATGAGGGCGCGCAGCTCGAGTCTGACATTAAGGAGCGCATTGAGTCCCAGATGCAGGGCCTGTCGCCGCTGTATCTGGCGGTCGACGGCACCGTTGTGGGCGTGCTCGGTATCGAGGACCCGCTTAAGCCCGGGGTCCGCGAGGCCATCGCCGACCTGCACGCGTTGGGCGTCAAGCATGTCGTTATGCTTACGGGCGACTCCGAGCGCACGGCCGAGCGCATTGCTCGCGAGGCAGGTGTCGACGAGTTTAAGGCCGAGCTGCTGCCCGAGGACAAGTACGCCTATGTGGAGCGCATTAAGAGCGAGGGGCGCCATGTTGCCATGGTAGGCGACGGCGTCAACGATTCGCCGGCGCTCGGTTTGGCAGACGTGGGCTTGGCGATGGGCGGTGGAAGCGACATCGCCAAGGAGGTTGCCGATATCATCCTGACCGATACAGATCTGGCCGCAATCGTGCGCCTGCGCCGCATGAGCCAGGGGCTTATCGACCGTCTGACGAGTTCGTATTCCAAGGTGATGCTCACCAACTCGGCGCTCTTGGCACTGGGCATTACCGGCATGATCACTCCGCAGACGTCGTCACTGCTGCACAACGGCTCAACGATCGCCTACAGCCTGGGCAACGCAAAGGCGTACCTGCGTTAGGGTTTTCGATTGAGCTTATGGCCTGCATTCGGGCGGTACCGCAGCCGCCAGGGTGCAGGCCTTTTTAGGCAAGTGCAGCTTTGATGGCGGGACTTTCTGCGAGCTGCTCGGCTGCCTTTTCGTCGGAGCTGGCGAGTGCTGCCAGGCTGCGGTAGACCCACTCGTTGACCTGGGTGTTCTTGACGCCTGCGGTCTGCATAAGGGCGCCCACCTCGCGGATTGCTGCGAGCAGATCGGCTTTGGGACCCGCGAGCTCGACCTCGATGCCGTGGTAGGCGGCCACGCCGCGGTTCTCACTCACGTGGTCGATAAAGCCCTCGACGGTCTCAAGCTGCTGGGCGAGAGCCGCATCATCGTCAGCGTCCAGCGCGACGAGTGCGTTCGATACCGTGAGGGCGGGATGTCCGCAGGGGACAAAGCCCTCGATGACATCCATAGCTTCGGTAATGGTTGAGCCCAGGCCTGCGAGGGCATTGACGAGTTGCTGCTTGGTATCCATAACGGTCCTTTCGATGGGTCAATTTTGCTTGGCGAAAATATACGTGACGCGATCGGTAGCAAAAGTGCGAAGTGCGGCACACATTGGGGTCTTCACAGC
>CANNPG010000126.1:0-4655 GCA_947507375.1 uncultured Collinsella sp.
GAGCGGACGAGCCGTGGGGCCGATGACCGTCGTGTGGAGCGACTGGTAGTTATTGACCTTGGGCATGGCGATATAGTCTTTAAAGCGACCAGGCATGGGATGCCACAGCGTATGCACCGCACCGAGCGTGGAGTAGCAATCGCGCACCGAATGGGTAATAACACGCAGCGCCACCAGGTCGTAGATCTCGGAGAACTCCTTGCCCTTGCGCTTCATCTTTTGGTAGATGGACCAATAGTGCTTGGAGCGGCCATTAATCTGGAAGCCCTCCAGGCCAATGCGGTTGAGCTCGTCGGTGAGCGTCTTGATGGTCTCGGCAAGGTAGCGCTCGCGGACCTCGCGCGACTCAGCCACCATGCGCGCGATGCGCTGGTAGGCATCGGGCTCCAGGTAGAAGAAGGACAGGTCCTCGAGCTCCCACTTAATAGAGCTCATGCCCAGGCGGTCGGCCAAGGGCGCGTACACGTCCATGGTCTCGCGAGCCTTAAACAGGCGACGATCCTCACGCAGGGCCGCCAGCGTACGCATGTTGTGCAGACGATCGGCAAGTTTAACGATGATGACACGAATGTCCTTGGACATGGCGAGGAACATCTTGCGCAGCGTGAGGGCCTGTTTCTCGTCCATGCTGTCGACTTCGATGTTGGTGAGCTTGGTCACGCCATCGACGAGCTCAGCAACGGTTTCGCCAAACAGGCCGGAAACATCGGTGAGCGAGGTCTCGGTATCCTCGACGGTATCGTGCAGCAGCGCGGCACACACCACATCGCAGTCCATCTTGAGATCGGCCAAAATGATGGCAACCTCGACGGGATGGTTAATGTACATCTCGCCCGAGCGGCGCTTTTGGTTGCAGTGCTTCTCGGCGGCAAAGCAGTAGGCCTGCTTAACCTTAGAAAAGTCGTCCTCATTCATATATTTGAGGCACAGGCGCTCCAGCTTGTCGTAACTGTCCGCCATAATCTCGGGCGGCAGCTCATCGGCATGCTTATAGTGCTCCATCTCCGAAAACGGCTGGAGGGTGAAATCATGGGCGGTACGGGCTGCGGCATCCATCGAGGTCCCCTTCCCCTAGGCCCGCGGTACGATCGGGCGGTTAACTTTGGCTAGCATATCAGAAGCGCACGAATCGAGCGCCCAGCTCCGGAAAGCCGAGAACTCCATGCGCGAGCGCAAGCCCTCCAAATAGCGAATTGACCTGCTCAATTGCACGCGGCCGGGGTTTTCGGCCATCGCGATACGACGAGTGTCGTCAAACCCCGAAACGCGACAGAAACCAAGCTCTTCGAAGATTCCCAGGCCGCTTTCCACCGAGCGCTCGTCGACCGGCGTGCGGGCATCGATGGCAAGGCACATCTGCGCGATGTCGATATCACTTGCGCAGAATGAATCGTCCCCCGTCTTGCCACGGTTGGAGCGCCACATGGTCTGCAGCGCTCGATAGAGCGTGACGAGCTCGTCGCGCTCGGGCGCATAGCAGTCGAGTAGGCGCTCGTTAATGCGGGCGTCGCGCGACGAATAGAGCAGATGGATCACGGCGGGCTGGCCATCGCGACCGGCGCGGCCGCTCATCTGGTTAAACTCAATGCCGCCAAACGGCATGTGATAGAGCACGACATGGCGGATATCGGGCAGGTTGACGCCCTCGCCAAAGGCAGATGTCGAGACGATGCAGCTGAGGCTGCCGTCTCGGAATGCTTCCTCCACGCGACGGCGATCGGAACGCGCAAGCCCCGCGTTATAGAACGCGATATGGGTTGCGCAATCGGGCACACGCTTGCGCAACGTCTTGGCGAGCGCCACGGACTGGTCGCGCGAATTGACGTAGATGACGGTCTTTTCCCCCGTCGCCACAATCGACACCAAACGGTTCTCGCGACTTGCAAGATCGCGGTCGTCCTCGAGCTGCAGGTTCTCGCGCACCGTCTCGTCGACCACCGTGCGAGTGATCGGCAGCATGCGAGCAAGCTCGGCCACAACCGGAGCCGTCGCGGTGGCCGTCGCAGCCATAACGACCGGGTCGCCCAGGGCTTTGAGGATATCGGGCATGTCGAGATAGGCGCTGCGGTCGCCGCCCTTGGCAAGACCGGCGTGGTGCGCCTCATCGATAACGACAAAGCCGATGCGGCCCGAACGCGCGAAGCGGTCACGGTGGATAGATAGGAACTCGGGCGTCGTGAGCACGATACCGGTGCGGCCCGAAGCTAGGCCGGCGAACACGTCATCGCGTGCGGCCTCCACGGTCTCGCCGGTCAGCACGCCAACGCCAATGCCAAGCGATGCCATCGTCGACGAGAGGTGATAGGCCTGGTCGGCAACGAGCGCGCGCAGCGGATAGACAAAGATGCTCGCACGCCCGCGAAGAACCGCCTCGCGCGCGGCATGCACATGAAAGATGAGCGACTTGCCGCGCCCCGTTCCCATAACGGCCAGAACACTTTGGTGATCGGCCAGGGCATCGAGCGCCTCGACCTGCGCGCGGTGCGGCTGGTTCGAGCCGATAAAGCTATGGATAAGCGAGCGCGTGAGCTCGGTATAGGAAAGCTGGGCGAGCGTCTCGCGCTTACGCGACTCCAGGCGCAGGCCGGAATCCGCCGGCTGCACGCCACGACGAAGCTCGCATGCCGGATCGTCGATGCTGGGCAGCGTGGTATCGCGGACCAGAACATCCTTGATCATGAGCTTGGGCTTCACACGACCCTGCCAATGCTCGGCAACGGCCTCGAACACCAAATCGACAGCGCTATCGCAGTTGATGAGCTTATCGATTTGCGGTACACGAAACATGATGGCCGGCACACTCGCGGCGCCATCCGTCGCCACGAAGCGCATGTGCTCGCCGGTCTTACCCACCACGGCGCGATCACACATCGTCACGCCCTCGGCAGCCAGCAGCGGCACCTTATTACCCTGGCCAAACGGCTCAAGGCGGGAAATCTGCTCGATGGTCTCGATATTTAGCTCGGAGAGGTCAACGGTGGCGGCAACCTCGTCAGTGTCCTCAAAGTCCTCGGCGGGAAGCTCCGATAGCACGGCCGAAAGGCGACGGCGGAACTCGTCGAGCTTGGATGCCTCGATAGTCACACCCACCGCACCGGCATGTCCGCCGCGACGAATCATCAGGTCGGAACAGCGCTCGATGGCGTCAAACAGGTTAACTTTGCCCACCGAGCGACCAGAGCCGCGCGCGATACCGTCCTCGATCGAGAACAGCAGCGCCGGCACGTGGTAGCGGTTGGTCAGACGGCTTGCCACGATGCCCTTGACGCCCTCGTGCCAGCCTTCGCCGCCCACGACGATCGCGCGTCCGCCGTCATAGGTCTCCTCGACCTTTGCCATGGCATCGCGCGTGAGCTCCGCCTCGATCTCACGGCGCTGGCGGTTGATTTCCTCGAGCTCAGCCGCCAGTGCGCTTGCTTCGATGGGATCGCGGGCAAGCAGCAGGTCGAGCGCCAGCTTGGGATCGGCCATGCGACCGGCAGCGTTTAAGCGAGGAATGAGCGAGAATGACAGGCCATCCGCCGTAATGCTCGAAAGGTCCGCCTTGGCGAGCGCGGCAAGCGCGATATAGCCGGGGCGAGCGGTTACGCGCATCTGCTGGATGCCCTCGGCAACCAGCGCGCGGTTCTCGGGCGTGAGCGGCATCATGTCGGACACGGTGCCCAGCGCCGCGACCTCGATTAGCGAACGCCAATACGACGGCTTGCCCAGGCGCTCACCCAGGACTTGCACCAGCTTGAGCGCCACACCAGCACCGGCAAGCTCACGCGAGGGGCCCTCGTCCTCGAGCTTGGGGTCAGTCAGGGGCACACCCTGCGGCACCTGGTCGGAGGGCTCGTGATGGTCCGTGACCACCAAATCGATCCCCAGACTCTCCAGATAGGGGACCTCTTCCTTGGCAGCAATACCGTTATCGACGGTCACAATCAGGTTGGGTTGAGCGAGCTCGTTGACGCGGTCGAGCGCCGCACGCGACAGGCCGTAGCCCTCGTCAAAGCGGTGCGGAATAAACGGCGTGACGTTGGCGCCAAACGAACGTAGCGCCTCGGTCAACAGACAAGTCGACGTAATGCCGTCGACGTCAAAATCGCCAAAGACGGCGATACGCTCGTGGCTGCGAATAGCACGCTCAACGCGGTCGGCAACGACCGACATGCCCGGAATAACGAGTGGGTCCGCCCAGTCGCGATCGAGCGAAGGCGTCAAAAACAATTGGCCCTCTTTGATGGAGCCAATGCCGTGCGCGACCATAATGCGCGCCACCAGCCTGGGAATGCCCAGACCAGCCGAAAGCTCCTTTTCGAGCTCGGGGTTTTGCTGAGCGACCGCCCAGCGATGCGTCGTCTTAAGCGATGACATAGGCACCCACCCCCGATAGGGGCAGGTCGCCGCGATACCTCTCACGGTTCATAGCGATGAGTCCTCTGTGTATGCCCGCTTCGGCAGGCAGATCTGTTGAACGGATTTATTATACCGTGCGGCGCGGACGCAAATCGCCGCAGCACGCCGCGGTTTCGGTAAACGATGCCGGTAATACCCTCGAAATAATCGAGCGTTTCTGACGCACGGACACATCTGAGCGCCTAGCATATCCAGCCAAACCTGATTCACGAGCAAAGGCAATCACAAGAACATATGAAACAATACACACCACC
>CANNPG010000127.1:0-4589 GCA_947507375.1 uncultured Collinsella sp.
AGGCAAGGCATAGACCTTCTGGTCATGCCTTGCCTTTTGAATGACAAATTGTCGCTCTGGGCGGCGCGCAGCGTCGAGCCGTTACGCCGTTCGGCAGAACGGCGTAACCTAGAGATCCCCGCCGGCACCCAAAAGCTTGCGCATGACCTGCTCGGGGTTGACTGAACCATCGCGCGGGGCCAGGGCGGTGATCTTCTTCTGCATCTTGTACTCGTGCAGCTCGTCCTCGAGCTGGCGCACGCGGGCACGGAGCTTTTCGTTCTCGCGCTCGCGCTCCTCAGCACGCTCCTTCATATCGAGAATACGCACCACGCCGGCAAGGTTGATGCCCTCGTCGGTCAGCTGGTTGATGAGCTCCAAGCGCTCGATATCGGCACGCGAATACAGACGCGTGTTGCCGCCCGAGCGCTGGGGGTTCACCAGGCCCTTGGACTCGTAGACGCGCAGAGTCTGCGGATGCATACCGGTCAGCTCGGCCGCCACGCTAATCATGTACAGCGGTTTGTTCCTATTGTCCTCGGCCATGCTACCTGACCCCTTTCCGTCTCGTTATCGTCCATCATAAGCCCGCGGGCGTGGGCGTGCGCCGCGACCGCCCTAGTACGTCGCCTTGTAACGGTTGACCTTCTCGCGATAGTCGCGTGTGTCGGTCTCGCGCAGCTTGGTCATGGCATCGCGCTCGTCATCGGATAGGTTCGTGGGGACCTGCACCTTGATCTCGACGAGCAGCGCGCCTGTGCGGCCACGGTGCTTAACGTCGGGCGCCCCCATTTCCTTAAAGCGGAACTTCTTGCCCGTCTGGGTACCCGCGGGCACCTTCAGACGAACCGTCGCACCGCCGGGCGTCGGCACGTCCACCGTGCAGCCGAGCGCCGCCTCATAGACCGAGACCGGTACCTCCATAGTCACGTCGGCACCTTTACGCTTAAACAGCGGGTGCTCCTCCACATGCGTGGTCACGACCAGGTCGCCGCGCTCGCCACCCGCAACGCCATACTCGCCGCGACGCTTGTAGCGCAGCTTGCCGCCGTCGACCGCACCCGCAGGCACCGAAACCGTGATGGTCTGCTGCTCGCCCGTCGAGGGAATGCGGTAGGTGACCTTGTGCGTCACGCCGCGAAACGCGTCCTCGGCCGTCACGTCGACAGTCAGCGACAGGTCGCCGCCCTTGCGCGCGCGGTTGCGGCCCGCACCGGCACCGGCAGCGCCCGCGGCCCCGGCAAAGCCCGAGCCCCAATCGCTGCCCCAGGCGCCGTTGCCGCTAAAGATGCTGTCGAAGATATCGCCCCAGCCGCTCGCGCCGGCACCGGCGCCGTAGCCACCGCTATACGCGCCGCCCGCGCGCGGCATGCCGCCGAACATGAGCATCTGGTCGTACTCTTTGCGCTTCTTCTCGTCCGAAAGCGTCTCGTAGGCCTCGCTAATCTCCTTGAACTTGGCCTCGTCGCCGCCGGCATCGGGGTGATATTTTTGCGCGAGCTTGCGAAACGCGCTCTTGATCTCTTTGTCGGAGGCGCTCTTGGATACGCCCAGGATGTCATAGAAGGTTTTGCCTGCAGCCATCGTAGCTCCTCTCCTGTTACGTCCGCCGTCCAGCGGGCGACGGCTCATGCTTTCATATGGCACTAGGCCAGAAAGGGCCCCGGGTGTTGCCCCGGGGCCCTTCTCAATTACTCCTCGGTGCTCTCGGCCGTATCGGCCGCGGCATCCTCGGGCGCCGCTTCGGGCTCCGGTGCGGGGCGCTTCTCGCCACCGTAGGTCACCGTCACCATCGCGGAGCGCAGGATGCGATCCGCCATGCGGTAGCCCTTCTGGTACACGTCGTTGACGGTCTCGTCGTACTGCGATGCGTCCTCGACGCGACCCACAGCCTGATGCTCAAGCGGATCAAACGCCTCGCCCTTGGGGTCGATGGGCTCAACGCCCTCGTGCGCAAACACATCGAGCAGCTTGGCATGTACCGCGTCAACGCCATCGACGAACTGCTTAAAGTCGTCGGAAAGCTCTTGGCTGCGGGCATGGTCGATCGCGCGCTCAATATCGTCAATCACCGGCAACAGCGCGGTGACAAGCTTCTCGGTCGCGCGCTCGCGCTCGGCAAGGCGCTCGTTGGCGGTGCGGCGACGGAAGTTCTCCCAGTCGGCCTGCAGGCGGGCGGTGCGCTCGGTAGCGTCCTTCGCCTTGTCCTCGGCGGCCTTCTGAGCCTCTGCCGCAGCGTCGAGCTCATTGCGCACGTCGGCAAGCTCCTTTTGGGCCTGCTCGAACTTGAGCTTAAAGTCGTTGTCGGCGGCTTCCTCACCGGCGCGGATAGCAGCTTCCACCATCTCGTCCTCGGTCATCGTCGCCTCCTTGTTGGAATCCTCTACCTGGTTCTCGGCAGCCTCGGCGGCCTCGGCCTCGTTGGCCTCGGTATCGTCGACGGCCTCTACGGGAATCTTCACGTCCTTCTCCTCAGAGTCAACGGGGGCGGCGCCAGCGGCAGCCGCCTCCGTGCGAGCTTTACGGGCGGACATGATTACTTGTCCTCGTCGTCCACAACCTCGTAGTCGGCGTCGACAACGTCATCGTCGGCAGGCTGGGCACCGGCGGCACCGTCAGTCTGCTGCTGAGCGTCGGCGTAGACAACCTGGGCCAGCTCGTAGGCCACAGACTGCAGGGACTCGCCGGCGGCCTTGATGGCCTCGACGTCAGAGCCCTCGAGCGCCTTCTTGGCGTCGGCGATAGCGGCCTCGGCCTTGGACTTCACGTCGGCGGAAACCTTGTCGCCCAGCTCGTTGAGGGTCTGCTCGGTGGAGTAGCACAGGCTGTCGGTCTGGTTGCGGACCTCGACCTCTTCCTTCTGCTTCTTGTCCTCCTCGGCATGAGCCTCGGCGTCTTTGACCATACGATCGACTTCGTCGTCGGACAGAGCAGTGGAGCCAGAAATGGTGATCTGCTGCTCCTTGCCGGTGCCCTTGTCCTTAGCGGAGACCTTGACGATGCCGTTGGCGTCGATGTCGAAGGTAACCTCGATCTGCGGCACGCCGCGACGGGCAGCCGGGATACCGGTCAGCTGGAACTTACCGAGCGACTTGTTGTCGCGGGCAAGCTCGCGCTCGCCCTGGAGCACGTTGATCTCGACGCTGGTCTGGTTGTCGGCAGCGGTGGAGTAGACCTCGGTCTTGGAGGTCGGGATCGTGGTGTTGCGGTCGATCATCTTGGTCATGATGCCGCCCATGGTCTCGACGCCCAGCGACAGCGGGGTAACGTCGAGCAGCAGGATGCCCTCGACGTCGCCGGTGAGCACGCCGCCCTGGACGGCAGCGCCGTCAGCAACGACCTCGTCGGGGTTCACGGACATGTTGGGCTGCTTGCCGGTCATGGTCTTGACGAGCTCCTGAACGGCGGGCATACGGGTGGAGCCGCCGACGAGGATGACCTCGGTCAGATCGGAGAGCTTAAGCTTGGCGTCGCGCAGGGCATTGGTGACAGGCTGCTTGCAGCGCTCGAGCAGGTCGCGGGTAATCTTCTCGAACTCGGCGCGGGTCAGCGTGTAGTTGAGGTGCAGCGGGCCGGACTGGTTCATGGTAATGAACGGCAGGTTGATGGTGGTCTGCTGGGCAGCGGAGAGCTCCTTCTTGGCGTTCTCGGCGGCCTCCTTCAGACGCTGCAGGGCCATGGGGTCCTGACGCAGATCGACGCCGTTCTCCTGCTGGAACTTGTCGGCCATCCAGTCGATGACGCGCTGATCCCAGTCGTCGCCGCCCAGGTGGTTGTCGCCCGAGGTGGACAGAACCTCAAACACGCCGTCTGCGAGGTCGAGGATGGAGACGTCGAAGGTGCCGCCGCCCAGGTCGAAGACCAAGATGCGCTGGTCGGTGCCCTGCTTGTCCAGACCATAGGCCAGGGCAGCAGCGGTCGGCTCGTTGACGATACGCTTGACGTTGAGGCCGGCGATCTTACCGGCATCCTTGGTGGCCTGACGCTGGGCGTCGTTGAAGTAGGCCGGGACGGTGATGACGGCGTCGGTGACGGTCTCGCCCAGATACTTCTCGGCGTCGGCCTTCATCTTGGCGAGCACCATGGCGCTCACCTGCTCGGCGGTGTAGTCCTTGCCCTCGATGTCGACGACGGCACGGCCACCCTGGCCCTCCTTGACCTCATACGGCACGGTCTTGATCTCGGAGGTGCACTCGGAGTACTTGCGGCCCATGAAGCGCTTGATGGAGAACACGGTGTTCTTGGGGTTGGTGACAGCCTGGTTCTTAGCGGCCTTACCAACGACGCGGTCGCCGTCGGCACGGAAGCCCACGACGGACGGGGTGGTGCGGTCGCCCTCGGCGTTCACGATAATGGTCGGAGAACCGCCCTCGAGGACGGCCATAGCGGAGTTAGTAGTACCAAGGTCGATACCAAGAATCTTGCCCATTAGAAATTCCCTCTCTCTTGTGCGTTTGCACCGACTCGGCGGTCTGCCGAGCGGTGTTTCGGCTTGTCTTTCAGGATGTAGTGTATCCCCTTATGGGCCGGAATATACAAAATCTAAGTCAATTCATATAAGATTTCTTATTGCTGAGAGTTTAGGTTCTTAAATGCGCAGGTAGATGCGC
>CANNPG010000128.1:0-4581 GCA_947507375.1 uncultured Collinsella sp.
CGTCGCAGCCCATCATCTTGACGTCGTAGCCCATGTCCTTGGCGTTCTTGAGCAAAACGGACGCTGGGGTGTAATAGATCGGGGCAAAAATAAGCGTGGCTCCGACAAGGAAACTCCTGCGGTTAAGTACGTTGTTGATGCTAAACATGGTGTCCCCCTTTTCGCTGGCCGCGGTGCGGCCGTCTTGCGGTACAGGGCAAACCTTATGGTGCAAACGTTGACAGTTTGTTGCGGAAGTTCGTTTGTAGCGAGCATGTTTCCAATGTTTCCGCAGCGTTTCGGGGGTGCCGTTTTGTGCGACTCCTGTTGCCTGGCGAGCACGCGCCCTCGGTTCACGCTAGAATGCACTCAACCTTTAAGCGGTTAATCCATCCATAAGATGCACGAAGGAGCTATCTATGAGCGAACCCCTGCGCACCGTGAACGTCGGCCTCATCGGTCTGGGAACCGTCGGCGGCGGCGTGGCCCGCCTGATCAAGAGCCACCACGATGAGTACCTGGCAGCCTACGGCATCGACCTTAAGCTGACCCGCGCCTGCGCGCTTGCTTGGGAGCAAGCCGAGGCAGCCGGTATTGAGCGCGAGGCCTTTACGAGTGACTGGCATGACGTCGTCACCGACCCCGCCGTCGATATCGTCGTCGAGCTGATCGGCGGCGAGCATCCCGCAACCGAGATCTTCACCACTGCCTTTGAGCACGGCAAGCACGTCGTCTCTGCCAACAAGGCCCTGCTGGGCCGTCATGTCGAGACGCTCGCCGAGAAGGCGCGCGCGTGCGGCGTGCAGATTAAGTGCGAGGCCAGCTGTGGCGGTGGCATCCCCATCGTGAGCACGCTCGAGCACGACCTGGTGGGCAACAAGATCCTGACCATCGCCGGCATTCTCAACGGTACCACCAACTATATCCTGTCGCGCATGGACGCCGAGGGCGCCGATTACGCCGATGTGCTTGCCGACGCGCAGGCCAAGGGCTATGCCGAGGCCGACCCGTCCGCCGACGTCGACGGCTTCGACGCCGCCAGCAAGACGGCAATCCTCGCTTCCATCGGCTTTGGCACCCGCGTGACCACCGACGATGTCTACCAGCAGGGTATCCGGACCATCGGCGCCGAGGACATCGCCCAGGCCCGCGAGCTCGGCTACACCATCAAGCTGCTGGGCATCGCACGCAACACCGACGCCGGCGTCGACGTCCGCGTGCATCCCACGCTCATCCCGGCAGACCATATGCTCGCCAAGGTCAACGGCGCCATGAACGCCGTCTACGTGGTGGGTGACGCCGTGGGCGAAACCATGTTCTACGGTGCCGGCGCAGGCTCCTTCCCCACCGCGAGCGCCGTCGTGGGCGATATCCTGTCGCTCTCCGAGCAGATCAGCCGCGGCGTGGCTCCGCTGCCCGAGATTGAGCCCTATGGTCACAACCTCGCCTTTAAGCCCATGGACGAGCTCCAGACTAAGTACTATGTGCGCCTGAAGGTCGCCGACCGCGTGGGTGCCCTGTCCGAGACGGTCGACATCTTTGCCAAGCACAACATCTCGATCTCGCTCATCAACCAGGTCGAGGACGGCAAGTCGGGCGCCAGCGATACTTGCTCGGTCATCTTCCTGACGCACCGCGCGCTCGAGAAGGACGTCCAGGCTGCCACCGCCGAGCTTGCCAGCGTCGACTGCGTAGCCGAGGTCGCCAACGTCCTGCGCATCGAGGACGTTGAGGCTTGGACCGAAGGCGTCATGGCGAACTAGCTCAACGCTCGCCTAGCAATACACGCTTTGAGGGCTCCCGTCCGATGCGGGACGGGAGCCCTTTTGTCTCCTGCCCTAAGCACAACGGCAGAGCACATTTGCGCGAGCCGCTCATCGGTAACGCGGGCTACCGTTCACCGATATGCAAACACGGCCGATTCCAGTTACGGCTACGCTGTGCTGCGAATGTCCGCCCGCGATGAGAGGAAATACCATGTTGCTCGAGGGCAAGAAAGCAATCATCACCGGAGGCACGCGCGGTATCGGCTATGCCATCGCCTGCCGTTTTATCGAGGAAGGCGCCGCCGTCACCGTCTTTGGCTCGCGTCAGGAGACCGCCGATGCGGCCGTTGAGAAGCTGACAGCCGCCTATCCCGACGCCAAGGTCTGGGGCCGCTCCTGCGACCTCACCTCACTCGAAGCCGTGACCGAGGCCTTTACCCAGGCTGCAGCCGACATGGGCGGCTTGGACACGGTCGTCAACAATGCCGGTATCTCCCAGCGTTCACCCCTCTTGGACTACACGGCCGAGGAGTTCGCAAAGGTCATGGACCTTAACGTCGTCGCCGTCTTTAATGGCCACCAAGCTGCCGCCAAGATCATGACCGAGGCCGGCCACGGCGGCACCATCACCACCACGAGCTCGATGGTTGCCAAGTACGGCCAGCCCTCTGGCGTCGGCTATCCAACGTCCAAGTTTGCCGTCAACGGCATGGTCCAGTCGCTCTCGCGCGAGCTCGCCCCCATGGGCATTCGCGTCAATGCCGTAGCACCCGGTGTAACCAAAACCGACATGGTCGCCAACCTGCCTGAAGAGGTTATTAAGCCCATCGTCGCCACCATTCCGCTGGGTCGCATGGGCGAGCCCGAGGATGTCGCCAACGCCTTTGTTTTCCTGGCGAGCGACATGTCCTCCTATGTCACGGGCGCCGTGCTCCCCGTCGACGGAGCCGCCCGCTCTTAAGGGACCACAAGCCTCAGCTCCCAGCCTCAACATAGTCCAACAAAGAAGGCGCGCCGTCTGCATCAACTGCAGGCAGCGCGCCTTCTTCTGTTTGAAAGGGAAGCTGTGTCCCGGAATTCCGACTCAGACCGGGACGCAGCTTCCCTCAGGGCCATGTTTCGGAAAGAGCGCCCCGTTTTGAACGCCGATTCTGGGATACCGTTTCCGCAACGGATCTCTCGCGGAAACTGCATCCCACTCTGAGCGCCCATTCCGGGACACAGTTTCCCAACGGCCCCCGTTTCGGAAACCACATCCCGTTCCGAGCCTTCAAAGCGGGACGCGGCTTCCCCGAGAGAGTATCGACTACTTGCCGTCGTCGTCCTCGGCTTCTTCTCTTGCATAGAGCTCCAGCATGCGGCGGCGGTATTCGCGCACGGCGAGCTTGGCGCGCTCCAGGCGGCGACGCTCACGCGGGGTCAGCTCGGACGGGTCGACCTCGTCTCCATAGGTCTTATCGGCAAGCAGGTGCGCCGCGTCCACAATACGGGCATCGATGTGGCCGCTCGCCGCCTCGGCGGAAAGACGCTCGGCAATCGTATCGAGCGTAGGCAGGCCCTCGAATACGCGACCATGGCCATGCGAAGTCAGCAGCTCATGCTCGCGCGCGAGCAAGCTCGCTAGGTCGTGATGGGCGCGCAGGATGTCAAGCGCATCGGATGGATGCTCGGCAACCTCTGCCACGGCGGCGACCGGTGCGGCGTCGACCACGCGGTAGAAGAGCTGCGCGAGCAATGGCATCAAGAACACCGTGATGGCACCGGCGGCAACCATGACCGACGCAATATCTTGCGACAGCGCACCCGCGTTGACGGCAACGCTCGTAACGGCAACGATGATCGGCAGGGCCGTGGTGCAGTACAGGGCCACGGTAATGCGACCATACGCCGACACATCGCGCGTCGCAGGACAAATGCTCATGGAAATAAGAATGGGCACGGCACGAATAATCAACAACGCCACGATAAAGCCCACGAGCAGACCCGGGCGCGACGCCACGGCCGTCAGATCGATCTTTGCGCCCGATACGGTAAAGAACACCGGAATCAAAAAACCGTAGGCCAGACCGTCGAGCTTGGTCTCGAGCGTATGGTTGCCCTCGTGGATGATATAGCGCAGGACAAAGCCGGCGGCAAAAGAACCCAACACGATGTCGAGATCAAAGACAGCCGAGAATGCCACGAGCGTGACCAGGATGAGCACCGTCAGGCGCACGAAGGTCTGCGACGTGGTATCGGCGCGTTCCTCGACAAACGCAAAGAAGCGGCTGCCGACGCGCTTGGAGCGACTCGGGACCACGGCCAGCAACACGCAGACCACCGCAAACAAGCCAAGGATTACAAGCGTTTGGATGCCGGTGCGGGCAGACAGCAGCACCGACATGGCAAGCACAGGGCCGAGCTCACCCCAGGTGCCATACGCGAGAATCGAGTCGCCCACGCGCGTGCCGGTGAGCGAGCGCTCACGCATGATGGGCACGAGCGTACCGAGCGCCGTCGAAGTGAGGGCAAGCGTCACGGCGATACCGTCGAAATGACTGACCGAGAACCACGGGGTAAAGCGCACGGCAAGCCAGGCGATACCAAACGTGACGACCCACGTCGCCAAGCCGTAGCGCCCCTCGACGCCCGTGATGCTCTTGGGGTCGATCTCAAAGCCGGCAAGCAGGAACAAGAAGGCCAGGCCCAGCTCGGACACAAGCGAGACCTCGGCATCTACATGGATGACGCCGAGCATATGAGGTCCCAGCACCGCGCCGAGCACGAGCAAAAAGACCGTCTCAGGAACGGGTTTTCCGGGAATCGCCGAGGCGATAAAAGGACTCGCAAAGGCCAC
>CANNPG010000129.1:0-4559 GCA_947507375.1 uncultured Collinsella sp.
ATGTTGAGCATCGCAGCAAGAACCCTATGATCGGCCAGAACCTGCCGCTTACCCATGAACTCTTTGACTTCGCGGAGACCATCTTCGACGTGCTCGAGAGCCGCGTGGTTACGCTGACCAAGAAAACCGAGGACAAGGGCGTGCGCCTGACTTTCCCCGATATGCCGTACCTGATTGTGTGGAGCAAGCCCGAGGGCGACTTTGTGGCTGTTGAACCGTGGGGTGGTCTGTCCACCTGCTCCGACGAGGACGATATCCTGGAGCACAAGCGCGGCTGCCTGGTGGCCAAGCCGGGAGAGACCGTCACCCGCGGCTTTGAGATCGAGATCCTTTAACGAGTTATCGTATGTTTGGGGCGGGTCATGCCGCCCCGGAACAGGAGTTCAACATGATTCTGACCGTTACCATGAACCCGTCGATTGATACGCGCTATCAGCTCGACAAGCTGATCATCGACGATGTTAACCGTGTGACGCCCGAAAAGACCGCTGGCGGCAAGGGCCTCAACGTGAGCCGTGTGCTGCTGCAGTTGGGCGACGATGTGCTCGCGACCGGTCTGCTCGGCGGCCACATGGGTGCCTATATGGCCGAGCTTATGGATGCCGACGGCGTCAAGAACGACTTTGTGCCCATCGCCGGTGAGACGCGCATTTGCCTGAATATTCTGCACGAGGGTAATCAGACCGAGCTGCTGGAGAGCGGCCCGCAGATCGCTCCGGCCGAACTCGAGGCCTTTACGGCCAAGTTCGCCGAGCTTGCAGCGAAGGCGGACGTTGTGACGCTTTCGGGCTCGCTGCCGCGTGGCGTCGATGCCGGCTACTATGCCGAACTCGTCAAGATCGCCGAGGAGGCGGGCGCCAAGGTGCTGCTCGACACCTCGGGTGCTTCGCTGGAGGCCGCGCTGGAGTCCGACGCTAAGCCTGAGCTCGTAAAGCCCAACCTGACCGAGATTAACGGCCTGCTGGGTACGTCCTTTACGACCGATGATGTCGATGCCCTGCGCGAAGCGCTTGCCGCCGATGACCGCTTTGCCGGTATTCCCTGGGTTGTCGTTTCGATGGGCGCTGCCGGTTCGGTGGGCTTCCATGAGGGTCGTGCGTTCCGCGCCAAGACGCCCGCGATTGCTGCTGTGAACGCGACGGGTTCCGGCGACTCGACCATCGCCGGCTTTGCGCATGCCATTGCTGCTGGTGCCGACGACGTCACGGTGCTCAAGACCGCCAATACCTGCGGCAAGCTCAACGCCATGGATCCCAAGACCGGCCACTTGGTCATGGACCGCTGGGAAGAGATCTACAACAACGTTGTCGTGACTGAACTGTAGGGTTACGCGGTTTTACCAAACCGCGTAACGGCGCGACGCTGCAAACGCCCCTAAGCGGCAATCTGACGTTCAATCGTCGGGCATGACCAAAAGGTCAATGCCCTCCTCTTTCACGTCACCTTGCTCGCTTAGGGGCGTTTTCGCTGTCGTTGCCAAGACACCGGCGTTGCCTTGGTCGCAAGTAGTCATTGGGGACGCTCTTTAATGACTAGTCGTTTAAGAACGCCCCTTAAGAATGACCCCAATGACTACACTCAAAAACGGCGCCCGCCGGCGATGTTGCCGGCGGGCGCCGCTGTCGCGTAGGCGCTATTCGTTGAGTGCGTGCGTTCGGGCTCGCTGCTACAGCGAGTCGATAAAGCGCTGCCGGGCGGCGCGTCCTGCCTCGTCCCACTTAAAGACTCCGGCGTTGTCGAGCACGTGGCCAAACACCACGCCGACCTCTTCGTGCAGGATGTCGATGGCGTTGTCGGCCGTAAGCTCGTCGGCGCGGCGGGCAAAGACGTCCTCAGCCCATGCGGCGTGGCTGCGGCAAAGGTCGTCGCCCTCGAGCGCGCCGGCAAGGTCGTAGCTGGCATCTGCCTTGGCCGCCAGCAGGTGCTCGCGGACAGCGCCGAGCTCGGGAACCAAGCGCGGCGGCAAAATGGCCAGGCCCATGACCTCGATCAGGCCGATGTTCTCCTTTTTGATGTGGTGGTACTCAGCATGCGGATGGAATACGCCCAGCGGATGCTCGTCGGTCATGATGTTGCAGCGAAGCGCCAGGTAGGCCTCGTAGATTTCGCCGCCGGCGTTGCCGCGGGAGTCCACGCGGCGAATGACGGGCGTCACGGTGTTGTGGGCCACGCCGTCGGCCGTGTGTGCGATGACGCCAACCGACTCATCGGTCCACTCGCGCCAGGCAAGGATAATCTTCTCGGCGGCGTCGAGCAGCTGGGCGCGGTCGTGCGATCGTAGTCGCAGCACCGAAAGCGGCCACTGTAACACGGTACCGATGACCTGGTCAAAGCCCGGCACGCTAAACTGCGAGACCTCGGCGGCGTGCATCATGGGGAACTCGTGCGCGCCGCCCTGGAAGTGGTCGTGCGACAGAATCGAGCCGCCCACGATGGGCAGGTCGGCGTTGGAGCCAATGAAGTAGTGCGGGAACAGGTCGACAAAGTCGAGCAGGCAGGTCAGCCCCTTGCGGTCGACGTGCATCGGACGATGCTCGGAGCTCATGGCAATGCAGTGCTCGTTAAAGTACGCGTACGGGCTGTATTGGAAGCCCCAGCGCTCGCCGTCGAGCTTAATGGGGATAACGCGCAGATTCTGGCGGGCGGGATGGGCGCCGCCGTCGGCTGCAGCGGAGCGTCCGGGATAGCCTTCGTTTTCGATGCAGAGCTGGCAGGCGGGATACTTCTCGCCCGTGTTTTTGGCGGCGCCGGCCGCGGCAATATCGCGCGGGTCCTTTTCGGGCTTTGACAGGTTGATGGTAATCTCGAGGTCGCCCCAGTTGGTGGGGGTGCTCCATTTGATGTTGCGCGCGATGGCGGCACGGCGCACGTAGCCGGCGTCGCAGCACAGGCCGTAGAACCAGTCGGTCGCGGCGCGGGGCTCGTTGACGCCCATGCGTCCGTTGAACTCCTCGTTTACAACCGAAGGCCTTGGCATGAGCGCGCCCATGATGCGCATGGCGATGCGGTCGCGGCCCGATGCCGTGTCCTCGGCGGCGCCGTTGGCAACAGCCGCCTCGGAAAGCGAGGCAAGCGTGCCCTCCAGGTCAAAGTCGTGCAGGGTATCGGGGTGCAAGAGCGAGAGCTTCTCGTTCTGCAGCGCCCAGGTCATGTCGAGCGCGGGGCCCGTGGCGCCGATGCACTCCAAAATGGTGTTATACGCCCAGATGCGATCGTCCTGGCCGATCATCGATCGGTGGATAGCGTACTCGATCAGGTTCTGCGCGGCCTCGCGCACGTCAGTCATTACAGCCATGCCGCGTAAGCCCCCTTGTCAGAAATTGCGTAGTGGCGGGCAGAGCCCTCGCCCAGCCAGCCGTTCATCTTGGTGATAAAGGTGTCGACCAGGTCGAGCGGCACGAAGGCCTGGATGGTGCCACCAAAGCCGCCACCGTGGATACGGACGGCGCCACGGCCGTCGAGCACGTGCTCGGCCAGTGCCAGGGCATACATCGAGGGCTGCTCGGAGCCCAGCTTGGCAACGACATTCTGTAGGTACATGGCAGAGCTGGCGCCGGACTCGCGCGTCAGGACCAGGAACTGATCGATGTCGCCGGCGTTCAGGGCAGCCCAGCGCTTATCGACCAGGCCGTTTTCGTACCAGTAGTGAACGGCGCGCAGGCAGGCGCGGTCGCCCAGCTTGGCGCGCAGCTCGGGGAGCTTGGCGTCAAAGTCCGCCACGTTTACCTCGCACAGGCGTGCCTTGCCAAACTCGGCAGCGACGTCCTGCATCTCGCGCGGAACGGCGGCGTAGTCGTCGGTGGCGGCCACGTGGTCGGCACCGACCTTAACGAGCACGAGCGCATAACCGTGATCCTCAAAGTTGAGCTCGAGCTTCTGGGTTTTAGGCTGAGCCTGATCCTCAAAGTCCATGTAGGCGAGGCCGCCCAAGCAAACGGCGGCCTGGTCCATCAGACCGCAGGGCTTGCCGTAATAGTTGTTCTCGGTGCGCTGGCTCATCTGGGCGAGCGCGACGGGCTCGATGGCGGGTGCGTCCCAGAGCGTCTCCATGGCGCGACCGTATGCCGCCTCGACAGCAGCGGAGCTCGAAAGACCGCCGCCCGAGGGGACGGAGCAGGTGAAGGCAAAGTCGAAGCCCTGGGGCTCAACGCCCTGAGCAGCGATTTCGTGGGCCATACCGCGCACGAGGCTTGCGGACGTGCCCTTCTCGGACTCCTGAACGTCTAGCGTGTCGAGCGCGATCTCAAACGTGGGATAGCCCTCGTCGGCGACGCGGACCTTGTTGGAGTCGGTTGCCACGGCGATGCCGTCGACAGCGACATCGAGCGAGCCGGCGATGACGTGGCCGCCCTCGTGGTCGGTGTGGTTGCCACTGATCTCGGAGCGGCCGGGCGCGTGCACATAGAGCACCTGGCGATCGCCGATGGGCCCAAACTCCTCCTCAAACAGCTTGGTGAGCGTGGCGAGTGTCTTTTCGTCGGGGGTGATCATCGGAGTCCTTTCCTTGGCGCGTACGGGTAAGTTTTGCGCCGTTATGAGTACGTTAACAACTTGAAGCG
>CANNPG010000130.1:0-4549 GCA_947507375.1 uncultured Collinsella sp.
GACGACGGCGCTGTTTTATCGGCTGAAAAGTCGCTCGTAACGATTGATTTAACGCGCTGGGGAACCGTTGCTTTGCGGAAGCGAATGTCCCGGCGCGTTGGAACACCCTTGCATGGACGCGCCTCTCCTTCGTCTACAATATCGTGCAGACGAAGGAGAGGCATGCCCATGATCAAGATGTTTGCGAGTGACTTAGACGGAACGCTGCTGAACGCCCTGCACGAGGCAGATGGGACCATCCGCCGTGCCATTCGCGAGCTGACCGAGGCTGGCCTGCATGTGGTTCCCGCGACCGGGCGCTCGACGCTGCCGGTCGGCGAGCATGGCTTTACGGGCCTGGCGCTTGACGCCTGCTGCTCTAACGGCTCCATCGTGCGCGACAGTCATGGCGAGGTGCTCAAGACCTGGACCATCGATCCGCAGATCACCGAGGAGCTGCTCAAGGAGTTCCCGGACATTTGCTTTGATTGCTCCACGCCCGATGGCATGTTCTCGAGCGGCTCGTTCGAGATGCATCAGGCGGGCTTTAAAAAGGACAGTCCTATCAAGCGTATCGTGATGCGCGGCATGCGTGCACGTGGCGGGTATCACGAGGAACAGTATTTCGACCAGTCGATCGGTGACATTCTGCGCCACGATGTGTGCAAGATCAACTGCCGTGTGATCTCGCCCGAGCTGGAGCGCGACCTTAAGGCGTATTTGGCCGAGCGCTCGGACCGCGTGGTCAACGCGCCGTTTGACCCGGTGATGTTTGAGATCACGGATGTGGCATGCAACAAGGGCGAGAGCGTGGCCTGGCTGGCGGGCTACTACGGCATTGCCGAGGACGAGGTCGCGGTCTACGGCGACGGCGGCAACGACATTGCCATGCTCAAACGCTTCCGCCACAGCTACGCGACCAAAAACGCAAGCGAGGCAGCCAAGGACGCCGCGAGCGCAACTATCGGCAGTTGCATGGTCCACGCCGTTCCCAAACACATGCTTGCCACCATGCACAAGCAGAATTCCTGCACCGTAATCGAATAATGTGACAAAGGGACAGCCCCTTTGTCACAGGTGACGCTGGTCTCTTGAAATACGAACAAACATTCGCATATCTAACTGCGCTTTGATAGAATTGATACTGTTGGCGGCAGTTCCATGTGCCGGGCAGCGCCCTCCATCTGATGGGAGGTGATGCCCATGACCGATCTGATTGATTTCGTGAGACTTCTGACCGCTTTGGTCTCGTTCTTCACGGCGCTCGTCGGCCTTTCCGAGGCACTCAAGCAGCGTTCGAAGCGCAACAGAAGGGGTCGCCGCCGCTAAGGCGTTGACCCCCTAATGCAAACAACGGCGCTGCCCAGCTTTCCAGAACTTGGGCTGCCGTCGACACTATTCTACCCACGAATGACATTTTGAACAATCGGCAATGCCACTCCAAAAGCCAGGCACAACTGGCACAACCTAGGCGGTCGCTGAATATGGCAAAGAAACTGTCCCTTTATCACATCCAAAATATTGCCTTTACGTGTTGATGCACACGGTGTGCAATAATACTCGCACTGTGCAATAGCGCACAGGCTGAGTAACAAGGAGGACGCTTGTCCCAGCTCGAGAAATGCGATCGCCGGTCCCTTCGCTCACAGCGTGCCCTTCGCCAGGCACTTGCCAGCGAGCTTGCCGAAAGCGGCGACCTTTCGCGCATTAATGTCGCGTCGCTCACCGAGCGCGCTGGCCTTACGCGCCGCACGTTCTATTCGCATTACCGTGATATCCCCGACTTTATCAATCAAATCGAGGACGGCTTGCTGGCCGAGATCCGTGAGCGCATTGAGCTCATCACCGCAGCTCAGCTGCCCGATCTCTATCACAACATCGATGAGCTCGAGCCGGCGCCCGGTTCGGTTGAGCTGCTGCGTTATCTTGCGGCCAACCGCGACTTAATCGGTGCGCTGCTGGGTCCGGGCGGCGATCAGGCCTTCATTAAAAGGATTATCGACACCGCTCGTGAGGCTGTGGTGCCGCGTGCGCAGACGGGCATTTTGGGCCTGGCGCTGGGCACGTTCTTTGACTACTACGTCACCTACGTCGTGAGTGCCGAGGTCGGCATGATTCAGCGCTGGTTTGAGCGTGGGCTCACCGAATCGCCCGAGGCCATGGCGCGCATTATGACGGTGCTCGCTTTTGTGCGCCCTGGTGACCTGTATGGCCAACCCATCGATATCAACGTGCCGGAATACGGCATGAAGCTATTGAACTTGCAGCTCGAGGACGCGGCTGACACCGCCGCAACCGTCGAGTCCAACAACTAAGAGGAGAGACAGATGAGCAAACTCGTCGAGGGCATCAAGGACCGCATGATCGCCGCCGCACGCGAGGCCGCGCCCGCCGTGGTGGACGCCGCGCAGAAGGCCGCGACCGCGGCTGCCGAGAAAGTTGCCGAGGCGGTTGCCGAGGCCAAGAACGCGGCAGAGGAGACGTCCGTCGTCAGCGAGCCCGCCACCGCCGCTGAGCCCGTAGCCGCCGCCCAGGCCCCCGAAGGCGCGATCTTCAACCCCGAGGCCGCCCGCGGCAACCTGCACCTGGGCATCGACGTGGGCTCCACCACCGTTAAGCTCGCTGTGCTCAACGACGACAACCAGATTGTCTACGCCAAGTACCAGCGTCACCACACCGACGTCCGCGCTTGCGCCCGCGACTTGTTCGAGGGTGCCGCGACCGTGCTGCCGACGGCCCAGATGACCTGCGCCATTACCGGCTCGGGCGGCCTGCTGCTGTCCCAGTGGCTCGACCTGGAGTTTGTCCAGGAGGTCATCGCCAGCAAGCGTGCCGTCGAGACCCTCATCCCAGCCACCGATGTTGCCATCGAGCTGGGCGGCGAGGACGCCAAAATCATCTACTTCGACAACGGCATCGAGCAGCGCATGAACGGCACCTGCGCCGGCGGTACGGGCGCCTTCATCGACCAGATGGCCACTCTGCTGCACACCGACGCTAGCGGCCTTAACGAACTCGCGGCCAACGCCACCACCATCTATCCCATCGCCAGCCGCTGCGGCGTTTTTGCCAAGACCGACGTCCAGCCGCTGCTCAACGAGGGCGCCCGCCCCGAGGACGTGGCTGCCTCCATCTTCCAGGCTGTCGTGACCCAGACCATCTCGGGCCTGGCATGCGGCCGTCCCATCCGCGGCAACGTCGCCTTCCTGGGCGGCCCGCTGCAGTACCTCTCCGAGCTGCGCCACCGCTTCTACCTCACGCTCAACCTGGACGAGGAACACCGTATCGTGCCCCAAAACGCTCACCTGTTTGTGGCGAGCGGCGCCGCCATGGCGCACGAGTCCAACAAGCTCAGCACGTTCCCGCAGCTCATCGAGGCTATCGACAGCCTGGGTGACACGCAGGGTGCCGAGGTCGAGCGTCTGGATCCGCTCTTTGCCACCGACGAGGACTTTGCCGAGTTCAAGACCCGCCACGACCAGGAAGTCGTCCCCAAGGGCAAGCTCGACGGCTACACCGGCCGCGTGTTCATCGGCATCGACGCCGGCTCCACCACCATGAAGGCCGCGCTCGTGGGCGAGGACGGCCAGCTGTTGCACACCTGGTACGGTAACAACAACGGCGACATCCTGGGCACGGCCAAGGTCATCATGGCCGATTTCTACAACCACATCCCCGCCGGTTGCACCATCGGCCACGTGACCACTACGGGCTACGGCGAGGCGCTGCTCATCGAGGCCCTTAAGGCCGACTCCGGCGAGATCGAGACCGTCGCGCACCTGCGCGGCGCCAAGGCGTTCCTGCCCGGCGTCGAGTTCATTCTGGACATCGGCGGCCAGGACATGAAGTGCCTGCGCGTCAAGGACGGCGTTATCGAGCACATCATGCTCAACGAGGCCTGCTCGTCGGGTTGCGGTAGCTTTATCGAGAGCTTCGCCGTCTCTATGAACATGGACGTGCGCGCGTTCGCCGACGCCGCTATCCATGCCAAGGCCCCGGTCGACCTGGGCAGCCGCTGCACGGTCTTTATGAACTCGCGCGTCAAGCAGGCGCAAAAGGAAGGCGCCACGGTGGGCGACATCGCGGCCGGCCTGTCCTATTCCGTCATCAAGAATGCTCTGTTCAAGGTCATTAAGCTGCGTGACCCCAAGGAGATCGGCAGCCAGGTAATCGTCCAGGGCGGCACCTTTATGTCCGATGCCACGCTGCGCGCGTTTGAGCAGCTCACCGGCGTCCATGCCGTGCGTCCCGACATCGCCGGCTGCATGGGTGCCTATGGTGCTGCCCTGCTCGCCCGCGATCGCGCCGGCGCCGATGGCACCTCGACCATCCTTTCGGCCGAGGACATCGCGCACCTCACCGTGACGCAAAAGCATGTCCGCTGCGGCCGTTGCTCCAACAACTGCCAGCTCACCGTCAACGACTTTGGCGGCGGCAGGCGCTTCATTACCGGCAACCGCTGCGAGAAGGGCGCCGGCCACAAAAAGCAGAAGACCGAGGCCCCCAACCTCTTCAAAAAGAAAAACGAGCTGCTCTTTAACCGCGAGGTGCTGAGCCCCGATGAGGCCCC
>CANNPG010000131.1:0-4548 GCA_947507375.1 uncultured Collinsella sp.
CGCCGAAGTTGAAAGGCAGATTGCCGCTCTGGCGGGCTTGCAGCGTCGAGCCGTTACGCGGTTTGGTAAAACCGCGCAACAACTACTTTGGTACCTTGACATTCATTTCTCATGCTCCTAGATTGGTTAGGCACAAAACAATTCCACTACCTAACTAAAGAAAGGAGCAACACTAATTCATGTGCGATGAACCTCTTAACCTTTGTTCGCACGAGCCCGGCGGCGACCCGTCACAGCCGGCGGATGCACCCGAAGCGGTTAGCTCAGAAGACAAGCTTGCCAAGCGAATCCTCAATGGGCTTGGGTTTTGCGGCCATTACATGCATTTTCATGGCGGAGGCGTGTCCGGCAAGGCGCCCATCATCTGCCTGCTGGCCAAGCAACCCGGCGGCGAGATGTCGCAGCAGGAACTCGGCATGCACTTTGACCTCAAGCCGGGGTCGCTTTCCGAGATCCTGTCCAAACTCGAGCTCAACGGCCTCATCGAGCGCAGCCGTAACCCCAAGGATCGACGGCAGCTCACCATTCGCCTGACCGAAACCGGCCGGGAAAACGCCCGCATCGACCAGGCAGCCCGCATTCGCTTTAGAGAGCAGGCCTTTGGTGCCCTCACCCACGACGAGCGCGAGCAGCTCGCCGAAATGCTCGAGAAAATCCGTGTAACCTGGGAGGAACTGGATGATTAAAACCCTCATGGGCAGCATCCGCGACTATATAAAAGTCACCGTTGCCACGCCGTTGCTCGTGCTTGGCGAGGTGCTCTGCGAGATGCTGATTCCATTTATCACCGCCAACCTGATCGACGCCATCAAAGATGGCACCACCGCAGCCGAGATGCTTCCCACCGCGGGCTTTTTGGTGCTCATCGCGCTGACGTCGCTTGCTTTTGGCGCCGCTGCCGGCGTCACCTGCAGCCATGCGAGTTGCGGCTTCGCTAAGAACCTGCGTCACGACCTGTTCTACAAGATCCAGACGTTCAGCTTTGCCAACATCGATGAGTTCTCGAGCTCCTCGCTCGTCACGCGCCTGACCACCGATATCAACAACGTGCAGCAGGCCTTTATGATGATCATCCGTATCGCCGTGCGCGCGCCGCTGGTATTGATCTTCGCCTTTACCATGGCATTTATCATGGGCGGCAGCGTCGCCATGGTCTACCTGGTCATCATTCCGCTGCTGGGCTTTGGGCTGTTCTTTATCATCTTTAAGGTGCGTCCCATCTTCTCGCGCGTGTTCCACAAGTACGACGCCCTTAACGAGTCCGTCGAGGAAAACGTCACCGGCATGCGCGTGGTCAAGAGCTATGTGCGCGAAGACTTTGAGAAGCAGAAGTTCGCCACCGCCGCGCGCGACGTCCAGATGGACTTCACCCGCGCCGAGAAGCTGCTCGCCTTTAACAACCCCATGATGAACATCTGCGTCAACGGCGCGTTCGTCGTCATCATCTACCTGGGTTCCAAGCTCATCATCACGAGCCAGGGCACGCTGTTCGACGTGGGCCAACTCTCCTCGATCTTTACCTATGGCTTCCAGATCCTTATGAGCCTGATGCAGCTGTCGATGATCTTTGTCATGGTGACCATGGCCGACGAATCGGCGCACCGCATCACCGAGGTGCTAGCCGCCGAGCCCACGATCGCCGATCCCGCCGAGCCCGTGCTCGAGGTTGCCGACGGTTCCATCGACTTTGACCACGTGAGCTTTAAGTATTCCGCGCATGCGAAGCGCCAGGCGCTCGACGATATCGACCTGCACATTAAGAGCGGCGAGACCATCGGCATCATCGGCGGCACCGGCTCGGCCAAGTCCACGCTTGTAAACCTCATCGCCCGCCTGTACGACGCCACCGAGGGCACCGTGCGCGTGGGCGGCATGGACGTGCGCGACTACGACTTGGACGCCTTGCGCCACCAAGTGGCCATGGTGCTACAGAAAAACGTGCTGTTTAGCGGCACCATCGCCGAGAATCTGCGCTGGGGCAACCCGAACGCCACCGACGAAGAGGTCCGCGAGGCCGCGCATCTGGCCTGCGCCGACGAGTTTGTCGACGGCTTCCCCAAGGGCTATGACACCTGGATCGAACAGGGCGGCTCCAATGTTTCCGGCGGTCAGAAGCAGCGCCTGTGCATTGCGCGTGCCCTGCTGCGTCGCCCCAAGATTTTGATCCTGGACGACTCCACCAGCGCCGTCGACACCAAGACCGACGCCAAGATCCGCGCAGGGTTGGCAAGCTATCTGCCCAACACGACCAAGCTCATCATCGCCCAGCGCATCAGCTCCGTGCAGGACGCAGACCGCATCATCGTCATGGAGGGCGGCCGCATCGCGCAGATCGGCAACCACGATGAGCTGCTCAAGACGAGCGAGATCTACCGTGAGACCTTTACCTCGCAGAACAAGATGTCTGCCGAGGGCGAAGGGGCCGTCGAGGCCGACACCGAGGCATCCGCAACGAAAGCTCAGACCCAGGAAGGGGGCGAGGCACATGAGTAAGGCAACGACCGCCGAGCGCGCGCTCAACCGCAAGGGTAGCACCATGTCGCGCCTCATCAAGACGCTCTTTGGCTTCTACCCCGTGCTTTTGCCCCTCGTCGTCGTCGGCGTGGTGCTCTGCGCCATCATCAACTCCATCGGCGCGACCTTCCTTCAGAGCGCCCTGCAGATTATTAGCGAATCGTGGCAGTCGGGCGATTGGGAAGCTGCACAGCCCAAGATCGCACAGCTCGTGACCACCCTCGCCTGCGTCTACGGCGTCGGCATCCTGTCCTCGCTCTTCTGGAACCGCGCCATGGCCATTGTCACGCAGGGCTCGCTGGAGAAGCTGCGCGAGAAGATGTTCAACCGCATGCAGGACCTGCCGATTCGCTACTTCGACACGCACCAGCGCGGCGACATCATGAGCCACTACACCAACGACATCGACACGCTGCGCCAGATGATCAGCCAGTCGCTGCCCAACCTGCTCATGACGACCATCGTCATCGTCACGGTGTTCTTTATCATGCTGTACTACAGCGTTTGGATGTGCCTGGTCATTGTGGCAGGCGTCGCCTTTATGACCTTTATGACCAAGCTGCTCGGCTCCAACTCCGCGCGCTTCTTCATTGCGCAGCAGACCGAGCTCGGCGTGGTCGAGGGTCATATCGAGGAAGTCATGAACGGCCAGAAGGTCGTCAAGGCATTCTGCCACGAGTCTGCCGCCGAGGCCGATTTTGACGAGCGCAACGAAAAGCTCTTCGAGGTCTCGCAGAAGGCCAACATGTACGCCAACATCCTCATGCCCATCCTTATGAACCTGGGCAATCTGCTCTACGTGCTGGTGGCCCTTGCCGGCGGCATTTTCCTGGCGCTGGGCGTGCCCAACCTGAGCATCTCGGGTATGGCGCTGTCCATCGCCGTCGTGGTGCCGTTCCTCAACATGACCAAGCAGTTCTGCGGACAGATCGGCCAGATCTCGCAGCAGATCAACGCCGTGGTCATGGGCCTCGCCGGCGCCGACCGCATCTTTGAGCTCATCGACGAGAAGCCCGAGACCGACGAAGGCTACGTGACGCTCGTCAACGCGCAGGTGAACCCCGATACCTGGCAGCTCGAGGAGGCCGACCACCACACCGGCATGTGGGCGTGGAAACACCCGCACCGTGCAACCGGCGAGATCGAGTACGTACCGCTGCGCGGCGACCTGGTCATGGACAACGTCGACTTTGGCTACACGCCCGACCACGAGGTGTTGCACGGCGTGTCCGTGTTTGCCAAGCCGGGCCAGAAGGTCGCGTTTGTCGGCGCCACCGGTGCCGGCAAGACGACCATCACCAACCTCATCAACCGCTTCTATGACATCGCCGACGGCAAGATTCGCTACGACGGCATCAACGTCAACAAGATCCGCAAGGCCGATCTGCGCCGCTCGCTGGGCGTGGTACTGCAGGACGTGAACCTGTTCACCGGCACCGTGATGGATAACATCCGCTACGGCAACCTGGACGCCACCGACGAGGAGTGCATCGCGGCAGCCAAGCTCGCGGGCGCCGACGACTTTATCACCCGCCTGCCCGACGGCTACGACACGATGCTCACCGGCAACGGCGCGCAGCTGTCGCAGGGCCAGCGCCAGCTGATTTCGATCGCACGCGCCGCCGTCGCCGATCCGCCGGCAATGATTCTGGACGAGGCCACGAGCTCCATCGACACCCGCACCGAGGCCATCGTGCAGGCTGGCATGGATAAGCTCATGGAGGGCCGCACGACGTTTGTCATCGCACACCGCCTGTCCACCGTGCGCAACTCCGACGCGATCATCTGCCTGGACCACGGCCGCATCATCGAGCGCGGCAACCACGACGAGCTGATCGCCAAGCGCGGATATTACTACCAGCTCTATACCGGAGCGTTTGAGCTGGAGTAATTCGGCTCGCCGAGATGGCCGATTTACCGCTCGTTCGTCGGACATGATCCCAAGGTCAATGCCCTCCTCTTTCGGGGCAAATCGACTCATCTCAACGACCCAAACACAATGCACCGCAACGCATAAGCCCCCGCAGTTCATAT
>CANNPG010000132.1:0-4546 GCA_947507375.1 uncultured Collinsella sp.
GGGAGCGCCTATACATGATTGAGCTGCTCAGGCGTTTTGGTGGTAAGTTTCGCCGGTATATGGTGATCGGCCCAGCGTGCAAGCTGATCGAAGTGATCTTTGACCTGCTTACGCCGCTGGTGATTGCCCAGATGATCGATAAAGGCATCGGCGCGCACGACGTGAATGCTGTCGTCCACTACGGCATGGTACTTGGCGCTATGGCCGTGATCGGCATCTCGTTTACGCTCGTCTGCCAAAAGATGGCGGCGCTCACCTCGCAGGGCATGGGCACCGACATTCGCGGCGCGCTCTACGAGCACATCAACAAGCTGAGCTATGCCGAGCTCGACCGCTTTGGCACGCCGTCGCTCATCACGCGCATTACCAACGATGTCAACCAGGTGCAGCTTGCCGTGGCGCTGGGCGTGCGCATGCTCATCCGCTGGCCCTTCCTGGCGGTGGGCTCTATGTGCGCGGCCCTTGCCATCGACCTTAAGCTCGGCATCATCTTTTTGATCTGCACGCCCGCTATCGGCCTGGTGTTTTGGTTTGTCATGGCGCGCTGCATCCCGTATTACAGGCAGCTGCAGGCAAAGCTCGACCGCATCGCGCTCATTTGCCGTGAGGGCCTTTCGGGCGCCCGCGTGGTTCGCGCCTTTGTACGCGAGGACCACGAGCGCGAGCGTTTTGCCCAAGCCGCCGACAATCAGGCCAATACTGCCATCGCGGTGGGCAAGCTCTCGTCGATCCTTAACCCCGTAACGTTTTTGGTGATGAACCTGGGCGTGTGCGCCATCCTGTGGGTGGGCGGCATCCAGGTCAACATGGGCGAGCTCACGCAGGGCCAGGTCATGGCGTTTGTGAACTACATGACGCAGACCCTGACCTCCATCGTGTACGTCGCCAACCTGGTCGTGGTCTTTACCAAGGCGAGCGCCAGTGCGTCACGTATCAACGAGGTGCTCAATTGCGTGCCGAGCATCACCGACGAGGGCAACCAGCCGGTCGCGCTGCCCGAGCCGAGCGAACTGGCGGGTGGTGCTGTTCCGGTCCCCGCGCTGAGCTTGAGCCATGCGAGCTTCTCCTTTGGCGCGGGCGCGGCAAATGCCGTCAACGATGTGACCCTGGAGCTCCCACTGGGCAAGACGCTCGGCATTATCGGCGGCACGGGCAGCGGCAAGTCTACGCTCGTCTCGCTCATCCCGCGCTTGTACGATGCGAGCACCGGCAGCGTGAGCGTAATGGGCTCCGACGTGCGTGCCTGGCCGCTCGACCAGCTGCGCCATGCGGTCGCGACCGTTCCGCAGCGCGCGTCGCTGGTGAGCGGCACCATCCGCAGCAACCTGACCTGGCGCGACGAGGCGGCGACCGACGAGGAGCTCTGGGCGGCGCTCGATATGGCGCAGGCCAGCGAGTTCGTGCGCAACAAGCCCCAGGGCTTAGATGCCCCGGTCGAGGCGGGCGGCAAGAACTTTAGCGGTGGCCAACGTCAGCGTCTGACTATCGCGCGCGCCTTGGTGGGTTCGCCTCAGATATTGATCATGGACGACTCCGCCTCGGCGCTCGATTTTAAGACCGACGCGGCGCTTCGCCATGCCATTCGCGAGCGCAGCGTGCGCGGTGCCGCCGAGGGCGGGCTGCCGCTGACGACCGTCATCGTGAGCCAGCGCGTCTCGACCGTGCGCGACGCCGACATGATCTGCGTACTCGACCACGGTTCGGTTGCGGGCCTGGGCACGCACGATGAGCTGTACACGACCTGCCAGCTCTACCGAGAGATCTGCCAGTCGCAGCTTCGCCGCGAGGAGCTCGAGGGTCGGCAGGGGAGTGCGACACCCGCGTCCGCTCCGACCGCCCCCGCATCCGTCTGCGCAAAGGAGGGCTGCTAAATGAATCCGTACACTTCCTCCGGTTCGGTCGCCACGATGACGGCCAACGTGTCCGGCAACGATAACCTCAACGACCTGGGCGACGGCCCACGCCAGCCCGGCGACCCTGAGCGCTATCCCGTGGGCGCGGTGACCCGTCGCCTGATGGGCTACGTGCGTCCGCACCGCATTTCGTTTGCGGCGTCGTTTGTGAGTGCCGCCATCTCGGTGATTCTGCAACTCTATACGCCCATCCTCATTGGCGAGGGCATCGACCTCATCGCTGCCGTCGGACGGGTGGACTTTGACGCGCTGCTCCCGCTCGTCACCAAACTCGCGCTGGTCGTGGTTGGTGCCGCGGCCTTCCAGTGGCTGCAGGGCTATTGCGTCAATCGCCTGTCCTACGAGACGGTGCGCGACATGCGCGTGGAGGCGAGCGACAAGCTCAGCCGCATGCCGCTCAGCTTTATCGACAGCCACGCCCACGGCGATCTTATGAGCCGCGTGGTCAACGATGTCGACCAGGTGGGCGACGGCCTGCTGCAGGGCTTTACGCAACTCTTTACCGGCGTCATCACCATTGTGGGCACGCTCGCGTTTATGCTATCTATCAACCTGACCATGACGCTCGTGGTGGTGCTCGTCACACCGCTTTCCATCTTTGCTGCCGGCGCCATCGCCAAGCTCTCCAACAAAAGCTTTACTGCGCAGCAGCGTATTCAAGGGCAGCTCGGTGGTCATATCGAGGAGTATGTGGGTGAGCAAAAGCTCGTGGACGCCTTCGCCTACGGCCCGCACGCTCAACAGCGCTTCGATGCCCTCAATGCCGAGCTCTACACCGCGGGCGAGCGCGCGCAGTTTATGGGCTCGCTCTCCAACCCCGGCACGCGCTTTATCAATAACATCATCTATGCCGTGGTCGCTGTGATCGGCTGCGTGGGCGTGATCACGGGCGTGCCGGCGGCGCTTACGGTGGGCGGCGTGCAGATCTTCCTGTCCTATGCCAACCAGTACACCAAGCCGTTCAACGAGGTCACCAACGTCATTACGCAGATCCAGACGGCGTATGCCTCGGCGCGCCGCATGTTTGCACTGCTTGACGCGCGCGAGCAGGAACCCGATGCGCCGGATGCCGTGGAACTTGCCGCCCCGAAGGGCGAGGTTTCGTTTGAGCATGTGGACTTTAGCTATGTGCCCGAGCGCAAACTGCTGCAGGACATCTGCATCGAGGCCAAGCCCGGCATGCGCTTTGCCCTGGTCGGCCCCACGGGCTGTGGCAAGACAACGCTCATCAACTTACTGCTGCGGTTTTACGATATCGATGCCGGTCGCATTGCGGTCGATGGCCGTTCCTCGCGTGACTACACGCGCGCAAGCCTGCGCCGCGCCTTTGGCATGGTGCTGCAGGATACGTGGCTGTTCGAGGGCACGGTGGCGGAAAACATCGCCTACGGTTGCCCGGATGCCACGCGTGAACAGGTTATCGAAGCCGCCAAGCGCGCGCACGCGCACAAGTTTATCGTGCAGCTGCCAAGCGGCTACGATACGGTCATCGGCGAGGACGGCAGCATGTTTAGCCAGGGCCAAAAGCAGCTGCTGTGCATCGCACGCGTCATGCTCACCGACCCGGCTATCTTGCTGCTGGACGAGGCGACCTCGAGCATCGATACCCGCACCGAGCTGCAGGTGCAGGCGGCGTTCGACGAGCTCATGGCTGGCCGCACAAGCTTTGTCGTGGCGCATCGCCTGAGCACGATTCGCAACGCCGACTGCATTCTGGTCATGCGCGACGGCCAGATTATCGAGCGCGGCACGCACGACGAGCTGCTAGCGGCAGGCGGCTTCTACGCCGAACTCTACCGCAGCCAATTCGCCCAGTGAGCAAGCCCGTGGGGCAAATTAATCAATCGACAGACGGTGGTTTACATCTGTCACGTAAGTACTAAGATATTCATCTAATAAATTGCATTAGTGGCTTTAGTTTTGGGGGAAACGAGGCAACGTGACTATGACGTGCTCTTTGGTGGTCAACAGCAAGAGCGGTAATACCAGGATGGTTTCGGGCGCGATCAAGCGCGCTCTGCAGGCTGCGGGTGTTGAGTTTGTCCATGCCGCGGCGTTGAGCGACGATGCGGATGCAGATCAGGTTGCGCTCGAGGCGCAGGGCGCCTGCGCGGCCGACACGGTGCTCGTCGGTTTTTGGTGCGACAAGGGCGCGTGCACGCCTTCGGTCGCGACGTTGCTCTCCGCCTTGCACGGCAAGCGCGTCTTCCTGTTTGGCACCTGCGGTTTTGGCGCCGACCAGAGCTATTACCAGCAGATTATTGATCGCGTAACTTCTAATTTGGCTGGGGATGCCGAGCTTGCGGGCTGGGCGATGTGCCAGGGCAAGATGGGCCCCGCGGTCAAGCAGCGCTATGAGGCGATGCTTGAGCAAGAACCCGAAAACGCGCGCTATAAGATGCTGCTCGACAACTGGGTTGCCGCAAAGGACCATCCCACCAAGGAAGATCTGGACAACATGGCTGAAGCCGCCAAGAAGGCCGTGCTGGGGGAGTAGCTCCCATCGCTGACGGCGGTCGGTCCATCTTTCTAAATGAAGCGTCCTCCCGGGCGTCGGGGCACGAAGTTCCCTGCTCTACAGTCCTGCGCAAGACGAAGGCCACATTAAGTGGCCTTCTTTGCGTGCGGAACTC
>CANNPG010000133.1:0-4516 GCA_947507375.1 uncultured Collinsella sp.
TAAGGAGTCGCTTTGATGGACAAGGCTGCATCTACCGGCCATTCGGACCGTTGCCGCATCGTCGTCGATACCTGCTGCGACTTTAGTCCCGAGGTCGCCGCGAACCTTGATGTCGATATCCTGGGTTTCCCCTTCATTATCGATGGCGAAGAGCGCACGGATGACATCTGGTCGAGCATGAGCCCTAAGGAGTTCTACGACCGCATGCGCGCCGGTGCTCGCGTGTCCACCTCGGCTGTGTCGCTCGGTCGCTATATCGAGTTTTTTACCGAGTGCGCCAAAGAGGGCACGCCCACGGTCTACCTGTGCTTTACCTCGGCGCTGTCGTCGAGCTATAACTCCGCGTGCCAGGCGGCAGATGCCGTGCGCGCCGAGTATCCCAACTTTGAGCTCTACGTGGTCGACAACGCTCTGCCCTGCGCGACCGGCGCGCTCTTGGCGCTCGAGGCCGTGCGCCAGCGTTCGGCGGGACTGACCGCCAAGCAGCTGGTCGATTGGGCAAACGAGGCAAAAACCTACGTGCACGGCTACTTTACGCTCGAGAGCTTTGACGCACTGGCTGCCGGCGGCCGCATTCCTCCCGCGGCGGCGCAGCTCACGGCAAAGCTCGACGTCAAGCCCGAGCTCTCCTACGATCTGGCCGGCTCGCTGTCGCTGATTGGCGTCAACCGCGGCCGCAAGAAGGCGCTCAAGTCCATTCTCAAGTCGTTCCGCGAGAACTACGTGCCCGATCGCACCATGCCCATCGCCATCATGACGGCCGATGCCGAGAAGGACGGCGACTGGCTCGAAGCTGCCATCCGCAAGGAGGAGGGTTGCGCCGACGTCACGATCATTCGCGGCTCCGTGGGTCCCACCATCGGCTCGCACGTGGGCCCCGGCATGGTGGGCTGCGCGTTTTGGGGTAAGAACCGCGCCGACAAGGCGTCGCTTTCCGACCGTATCGCCCGCCGCGTGCGCGGTCAGTAGGCAAGCGCTGCGTCCGTTATCGCCCTCGACTCACAGCCCAAACGCTGGCACCGAGTATTCAACCTGGTAACAACACCCAACCCAAAAGGAAAGGTTTCATGGCAAACAAGCTCTCCGTCGCATTTATCGGCACCGGAATTATGGGTGCCCCCATCGCCGGCCACATTCTGGACGCTGGCTATCCCGTCACGGTCAACAACCGCACCAAGTCCAAGGCTGCAGCGCTCGTTGAGCGCGGTGCCGTCTGGGCCGATACGCCGGCAGATGCCGCGGCGAACGCCGACGTCGTCTTTACCATGGTGGGTTATCCCTCCGAGGTCGAGGAGCTCTACCTGGCGGGTGACGGTCTGCTCGCGTGCACTAAGCCCGGTGCGGTCCTGATCGACCTTACCACGAGCTCGCCCGAGCTGGCGCGCGATATTGCCGAGGCCGCTCAGGTCTCCGGTCGCATGGCGTTTGACTGCCCCGTCACCGGCGGCGAGTCGGGTGCCATCGCCGGCACGCTCACGGCTATCGTGGGCGCCACCGAGAACGACATCGCGCCGGTCCGCGACATCCTTTCCACCTTTGCGGCAACCATCTGCTGCTTCGATGGCGCCGGCAAGGGCCAGGCTGCCAAGCTCGCCAACCAGGTGTCGCTGGGCGCCTGCATGGTCGGCATGGCAGACGCGCTGGCGTTTGCCGAGCTGAGCGGCCTTGATCTTGAGAAGACCCGTCAGATGATCCTGGGTGGCACCGGCAAGTCCGGCGCCATGGAGAGCCTGGCGCCCAAGGCGCTCGACGGCGACTACAAGCCCGGCTTTATGGTCGAGCACTTCATTAAGGATCTGCGCTTGGCGCTCGCCTATGCCGACGACCGTGAGCTTGCGCTGCCCGGCGCCGACGTGGCCTTTACGCTTTACGACATGCTCGATGCCATCGGTGGCGCCAAGCTGGGCACCCAGGCCGTCACGGTCCTCTATAAGGAGGAGGCCGATGCCATCGCCGCCGGTCTGGACTGGTCGCAGTATCGTCCCGAGGAGCACGGTGCTCACGAGGAAGGCTGCGGTTGCGGCGAGCGTGGCGACGATCACGAGTGCGGTTGTGGCCACCACCACGACGAGGGCCACGAGTGCTGCGGCGGCCACGGCCATGACGACGGCCACGAGTGCTGCTGCGGCCACCATCACGAGGAGTAACGCCCATGAGCTGGACGTTCGTGGTGCTTGCGCTGGCGCTCTTTCTCTTTGCGATCTACATCGGCTTTTTGTGCGGCCAGTGGGCGTGCGAAAAGCGCGTGATCACCAAGCGCGACTACTGGATTGCCAACTTTGCGGGTGCGGCGGCAGTCGTCCTGCTGACCTGGGTGTTCTCGCTGTTCCCGCTGGTGCAGTTTGCGCCGATCGGCTGGCTCGGCGGCTTTATCGCCGGCCTTAAGATGAGCTTTGGCGAGTCCGTCGGTCCGTGGCGCAAGCACGACGAGGTCTTTAACGTTAACAAGGCTCACCGCGCCGCCGCCGACGCGGGCGATGCCGAGGAGCGCCGCCGTGCGCGTCGCAATGGCGCGGCCGACCGACAGCTCATCTCGGTCACCGATGACAGCAAGGGTGCTGACAAGCACGCTAAGAAATAGTAAAAAGAGGTAACTATGGCAGAAAACAAAGACGAACAGCTCACCGACGAGGAGCTGGCACAGCTCCAGCTGGCAGAGGAGAACGAGAACGCCGTCGACCGCCTGGTCCAGGAGCTCGGCTGCCCCACGCGCCGCATCCGTCAGTTTGCCGCCCGCGTGCTGCACCTGCTTGCCGAGCGCGATCCGCAGCGCGTCGTGCCCTGCGTGCCCGCGCTGATCGAGGCGCTCGACCGCCCCGAGGCTCAGACCCGCTGGGAGGCTCTCGATGCCCTGGCGGCGCTCGCCACCACCTGCCCCGAGCAGCTGGGCGATGCCTTTGAGGGCGCCGAGACCGCGCTGTTCGATGAGATTTCGTCCACGCTGCGCTATGCCGCCTTCCGCCTGCTGTGCGTGTGGGGCGCCACGAGCGTCGAGCGTTCGCGCGAGGCTTGGCCCATCCTGGACGAGGCCATCCAGTGCTACCACGGCGACCTCGAGTATCGCGACATGCTCGGTTGCCTGTACGAGTTTGGCCGGGGCGAGATTGACGCCGAGGTCGCCGAGAAGCTCGCGCTGCGCCTTAAGTTCGATGCCGAGAACGGCAAGGGTAGCTATCTCAAGGCCCGTTCGAGCGAGATTTGCGAAATGCTTGTTAAACGTTTTGGCCTGGATCTCTCCAAAAAGAAGAAGCGTGCTAGCGTAAAAAAATCTGACGACGCCGAAGACGAGGAGTAACAGATTATGGCGCACGATGTAGTCCTGATTCCTGGTGACGGTATCGGTCCCGAGATTACGCAGGCTATGCGCCGCGTGGTCGAGGCCACTGGTGTCCAGATCAACTGGAACGTCCAGGAGGCCGGTGCCGGCGTCATGGACGAGTTTGGCACGCCGCTGCCCCAACATGTGCTCGATGCGGTCGCCGAGACCAAGGTTGCTATCAAGGGCCCCATCACCACGCCGGTCGGCACGGGTTTCCGCAGCGTTAACGTCGCCCTGCGCAAGCATTTTGACCTGTACGCCTGCGTGCGCCCCTGCCTGTCGCAGCCGGGCGACGGCTCGCGCTTCCGCGACGTCGACCTGGTTATCGTGCGCGAGAACACCGAGGACCTCTATGCCGGCATCGAGTTCGATGAGGGCGCTGCCGAGGTCGAGGAGCTCTCGCAGCTCGTCGAGCGCTCGGGCCAGAAGACCTTCGCCGCGGATTCCGCCATCTCAATCAAGCCGATTTCCATCGCCAAGAGCCGCCGCATTGTGGAGTACGCTTTTGAGTACGCCCGCCGCTGCGGCCGCAAAAAGGTGACGGCCGTGCATAAGGCCAACATCATGAAGGCGACCGATGGCCTGTTCCTGCGCGTTGCGCGCGAGGTGGCCGCCAACTATCCCGATATCGAGTTCAACGACAAAATTGTCGACGCCACCTGCATGGGCCTGGTCCAGAACCCCAACGACTTCGATGTCCTGGTGCTGCCCAACCTGTACGGTGACATTGTGAGCGACCTGTGCGCCGGTCTGGTAGGTGGACTGGGTATGGCTCCGGGTTCCAACATCGGTGCCGACTGCGCCATCTTCGAGGCGACGCACGGCTCCGCGCCCGATATCGCTGGCCAGGATATCGCTAACCCCACGGCCGAGATTCTGTCCGCGGCTATGATGCTCGATCACCTGGGCGAGAACGACGCGGCCAATCGCATTCGCGCCGCCGTTTCTGCCACGCTCGACGAGGGTGAGCAGGTTACCGGCGACGTTCGTCGTGCCCAGACCGGCTCCGTTGAGGGCGCTGTGGGCACGCAGGCCTTTGCCGATGCCGTTATCGCGCACCTGGCCTAAGGCATGCAGACTGCAAACGCCTAAATAGTACTTAAGTGTTTGCGTATAACCTGAGAATCAATACGCCCGGCGCTTTGTCGGGCGTATTCTATTGCGGACTATGTTTCCTAACAAGGAGTAACTGATATG
>CANNPG010000134.1:0-4451 GCA_947507375.1 uncultured Collinsella sp.
ATATGACAAAAGACGATAGGCAAGCGTTCGAGGTGCCCGATCGACTCTTTGAATACGTGAGGTCAGTCGTCGACAACCGCGCGCTTGCAACGGTGCTGCTCTTTTTGCTGAGCCTGCTGCTGATTGGCATCGATAACATCGCTGGAATCTTGGCGGTGCTGCTTGTCGGCTTTTTGCTGATCGATCGATTTGAGATCGTGCGCCGCTGCATGGTGATTGGCGGCGCCGCGTGGGCCATGACGTTGGCGATTGGCGCCATGGCGCTCGGCGGCATCGAAGGGCCGGTGCTGTTCGATGCCGGCTTTGTATTCAACATGCTTGGCTTTGTGCTGGCGCTTGCCGCGTGCGTGCTGTTCTTGTGCGGCCGCGCCCTGTACTACCAGGGCTACGAACAGGGCGAGCAGCATGCCGATTGTGTGCTGGCCGCTCGTATTCAAGATCGCCTGATCGATCACCCCGACACCTGGGACAACATCGACGGCGACTTCTTGGAGGCCGAGGGCGCCCTTAACCGCGTGCGTGACCGTGAGCGCAAGGTGCAGCAAGCTCTGCGTGACGAGTCGCATCGCAAGGACGATCTGGTCACGTACTTGGCACATGACCTGCGCACCCCGCTTGCCAGCGTGGTGGGCTATCTTTCGCTGCTGCAAGAGGCTCCCGAGCTGCCGGTTGAGCAACGTACGCACTTTACGGGCGTGGCGCTCGACAAGGCGCACCGGCTTGATGCGCTCATCGAAGAGTTCTTCGATATCACGCGCTTTGACTTCCACGATATCGTGCTCACGCGCGGCTATGTTGATCTGGGGTTGCTGCTGGCTCAGGTGACTGACGAGTTCTATCCCATCCTCAACGAGCAGCATAAGGAAGTCCAAGTTGATATTCGCGAGGACCTGACGGTGCTCGTGGATGGCGACAAGATGGCCCGCGTGTTTAACAACATCATGAAAAACGCCGTCGCCTATAGCTATGAGGGCTCGACTATCACGATTGAGGCCGGGCGCCAAGACGATGGCGGCGTGCGCGTGCGCTTTATCAATCAGGGCGATCCTATCCCTGCGGCTAAGCTCAAGGTGATCTTTGAGAAGTTCTATCGCCTGGATGCGGCGCGTGCGACCAATCGCGGTGGTGCCGGTCTGGGCCTTGCTATTGCCAAGGAGATCATCGCGGCACACGGCGGTACCGTTGCATGTGAATCGACGCCCGAACACACGATATTCACCATCGAGCTGCCCGCCGTATAGCCAGCGTGCCCTTACAAACACTTGACAATGCGCTCACGTGCATATGAGCCGCGATTTCTACTATCGATACTGCTGAATTGATATCGATGTGGAGGTATGCGGTATGACGGCTGCTGCGGCTGTGGAGCCCACGGAGCTTGAAGAACTCATGGAAGCGCAGGCCGAGGCCGCGCACGAGCGCGAGGTTGGGGATGCGACTCGCCCCACGGCAGAGGATCTTGCCGCCTCGCCGACGCGCATCGACGTCGAGGGCCTCGACCTGTTCTATGGCGACCATCATGCGCTCAAGGACGTGAATATCAAGATCCGCGACAAGCAGATCACCTCGTTTATCGGGCCTTCGGGCTGCGGAAAGTCCACGTTGCTGCGCTGCTTTAACCGCATGAACGACGGCATCAAGGATTGCCGCATCGAGGGCAAGATTGCGCTCGATGGTCAAGATATCCTGGGCGATTACGACATCTGCCGTTTGCGCCAGCGCGTGGGCATGGTGTTTCAGCGCCCCAACCCGTTTCCCATGAGCATCTACGACAACGTCGCCTACGGTCCTCGCGGCATGGGAGTGCGCGACCGCGTCGTGCTCGACGAGCTGGTCGAAGACTCCCTGCGACGCGCCGCCCTGTGGGACGAGGTCAAGGACAAGCTCAAAGAATCGGGTCTGGGTCTTTCGGGCGGCCAGCAGCAGCGCCTGTGCATCGCCCGCGCACTTGCCGTGCAGCCCGACATTCTGCTGATGGACGAGCCGACCTCGGCACTCGACCCTGTGTCGACGCTGGTGGTGGAGCAGCTGGCCTGCGAGCTCAAAGAGACCTGCACGCTCGTGGTCGTTACGCACAATATGCAGCAGGCGGCGCGTATCTCCGATTCGGTCGCATTCTTTTTGCTGGGTGAGCTGGTGGAGCACGCGCCCACCGCGCAACTCTTCAAGAATCCGACCGATCCGCGCACGGCGGATTATTTGACGGGACGTTTTGGCTGATACCATCTAGTAAAGGTACCTTTAGGGTTAAGATGCGGTCATGCCGGCCGCAAAGGGGTTCAACATGATCTATTACGTCGAGGACGATGACAACATCAGGGATTTGACGGTCTATGCGCTGCGCAAGCAGGGGATTGAGGCCGAAGGCTTTTCGTGCGACGGTGAGTTTAAGGCTGCCGTGGCGCGACGGGTACCCGATGCCGTCCTGCTCGACATCATGCTGCCCGATACCGATGGCTTGGCGATTATGCGTCGACTGCGTGCCGATCGCCTGACGGCGACGGTGCCCATCATGATGCTTACCGCCAAGGATACCGAGCTCGACAAGGTGATGGCGCTCGATGGCGGTGCCGACGATTACCTGACTAAGCCGTTTTCGCTCATGGAGCTTGCGAGCCGCTGCCGCGCACTGCTGCGTCGCGGCGGAATGGTCAAGCAGGCGAGCGATGTGCTCAGCGTGGGCGACATCGTGCTTTCGCCCAGCCATCGCGAGGTGACCGTTGCTGGCGAGCCACTTAAGCTCACCCTGCGCGAGTTCGACCTGCTCGAGTACCTCATGCGCAAGCCCGGCGTGGTCTTTACCCGCGAGTCGTTGCTGCAGAGCGTGTGGGGCTGGGACTTCGACGGCGGTTCGCGCACTGTTGACGTGCACGTGCAGACGCTTCGCCAAAAACTGGGCGAGCATGCCAGCGCCATCGAGACCGTGCGCGGCGTGGGCTACCGCTTGGCCGAGCCTTCTGCCGGTGATGGTGCCGAAGGTGACGTCATCGCGGCCACCGCATCGGAGGAGTAACCCGTGGTCTTCGCCCCCCAGGGAAAACATACGCTGTCGCACCGCGTTTTTGTGACGATCTTTGTCTGCGCCATGGCGGTTATCGTGGCGTTTACGGTGCTGGGTGCGTTCTTTGTGCAAAACACCTTGGCGGATGCCACGAGTGCCAATCTGGCGCAGGAAACCGAGCTCATTGCTGCCGCCCTCGACGAGCAGCAGGAGCCCATCCCGTTCTTGCGTAGCCTTGATCGCGAGGACTTGCGCATCACGCTGATTAACAAGGATGGATCGGTTGCCTACGACAACGAGGCGTCGCCTTCCACACTGCCCAACCATGGCGATCGCCCCGAGGTCATCGAGGCCTTTGAGAGTGGTTCGGGTTCCGCGGAGCGCGCAAGCTCTACGCTCGACGAGATTATGCTGTATCGCGCCGTCGCCCTTGATAACGGCCAGGTTGTCCGCTTGGCGCAGGCCCAGCCTGGCGTTGCGGCGATTTTGCTGTCGATGGTGTCGCCGATGCTGCTTATCGCAGCAGCGGGTGCGGTACTCTCGTTTTTTATGGCGCGCCGCGAGTCCCGTGCCATCATCGCGCCTTTGCAAGAGGTGGATTTGGACCACCCACGCCGTAGCTATGAGCACGCCTATGCCGAGATGGTCCCCATGCTTGAGCGTATTGAGTCGCAGCGCCAGGAGCTCAAGCGCCAAATGGCGGTGCTGGCGGACAACGACCGTATGCGCCGCGAGTTCACGGCGAATATCACCCATGAGCTCAAGACGCCGCTTACGGCGATTTCGGGCTATGCCGAGCTCATCGCAAACGGCATGGCCGAGGGCGAGGGCGACCTGCGCAACTTTGGCGGTCGCATCTATCGTGAGGCGGGCCGCTTGGCAGCGCTTGTCAACGATATCCTTACGCTGTCTAACTTGGACGAGGCCGAGCGTGCAGCTGAGGGCGAGGCGGTGCCCATTGGGTCCACGGAGCCTATTGAGCTCTCGCGTGCCATCTACGCGGTCGAGCAGCGTCTTGAACAGGTCGCCCGTCAGGCGAATGTGACGATAAGTCATGAGGCCAAGCCTGTGGTCATCGAAGGCGTGTCGCGCTTGATCGACGAGCTCATCTATAATCTGGCAAGCAACGCCATCCGCTACAATCGACCCGGCGGTACGGTTACGCTGCAGTGCGGCACCAACGACGAAGGCCATCCGTTCCTCGCGGTCGCCGACACGGGAATCGGTATCGCGCCTGAAGAACAGGGCAAGGTATTTGAGCGGTTCTATCGCGTGGACAAGAGTAGGTCCAAGGCACGCGGCGGAACCGGTCTGGGGCTTGCCATTGTCAAACATGCGGCCCTGTATCATCACGCCACGCTCGATCTGTCGAGCGAGTTGGGCGTGGGAACCACCATTACGGTGACGTTTCCCATACAGCAGGACGAGCCATTCGCATAGCGATACAACA
>CANNPG010000135.1:0-4437 GCA_947507375.1 uncultured Collinsella sp.
CCGCTTGCCTGCGATTTTTGACCGTTGGGCGGGCTTGCCGCCCTTGCCGCAAAAACGTTTTTGCATATCGGGTACAACGGGCTTTACGTGAGTAAAGTGCGCGTCGCGTCAACGTGTCGCGTTTTTAAAGGAGGCCCCATGCCTGGTGTTACCCCTGCAGAAGTTCTGTCCAACTTTGGTATTACGCTCGTTGAAGATCCCGCCGAGAATCAACCCCGTCTGCTGGTGGACCTGCCGGCGGCAGAGCTTGTCGAGCACGCTATTCGTCGCAAAGAGGGCCGTATGGCTTCTAATGGCGCGCTCGTGATCGAGACAGGGGAGCGCACTGGCCGTTCGCCCAACGACCGCTTTATCGTCGACACGCCCGACGTGCACGACAAAATCGCCTGGGGCGCGGTCAACCGCCCGCTGTCTGTCGAGAGCTATGAGGCCATCAAGGCCGGCATCGTCGACTATCTCAATGAGCGCGACGTGTTCGTCACCCGCGGCATGGCGGGCGCCGACCGCAACCACACGCGTCGCCTGCTCGTTGCCTGCGAGCGTGCCAGCCAGGCACTCTTTATTAAGCAGATGCTCGCCCGCCCGCTTGCCCGCGAAATCGCGCGCACCGGCGAACCCGACTTCTGCGTGCTCGCAGCGCCCGGTTACCAGTGCGATCCCGCCATCAAGGGCCTCAACTCCAGCGCCGCCGTGGTCATCAACTTCCAGGAGCGCGTGATTTTGGTCGCGGGTACCGGCTACTCCGGCGAAATCAAAAAGTCCATCTTCAGTGTCATGAACTACCTGCTGCCTGTCGAGGACGACGTGCTGCCCATGCATTGCTCGGCCAGCATGGATCCCGTCACGCACGAGACCGCCGTGTTCTTTGGCCTGTCCGGCACCGGCAAGACCACGCTTTCGGCCAATCCCACGCGCCTGCTGATCGGCGACGACGAGCACGGTTGGTCCGACATGGGCATCTTCAACATCGAGGGTGGCTGCTACGCCAAATGCGAGGGCCTGGACGCCTTCCACGAGCCCGAGATCTTCAACGCCGTCCGTTTTGGCGCCATTTGCGAAAACGTGGTGCTCGACGAGAACCGCAAGCCCAACTACGACGACATCTCGATCACGCACAACACGCGCGTGGCCTATCCCGTCGAGCATATCCCCAACGCGTGGACCAAGGGCATGGGCACCACTCCCAGCGTCGTGCTGTTCCTGACCTGCGATGCCTTTGGCGTGCTGCCGCCTATCTCGCGCCTGACGGCCGACGCCGCCATGTATCACTTTGTGACGGGCTTTACGGCCAAGATCCCCGGCACCGAGGTTGGCGTCACCGAGCCCACGCCCACGTTCTCCTCGCTGTTTGGCGAGCCGTTTATGCCGCTCGACCCCATGGTCTACGCTAAGATGCTCGGCGAGCGCATCGCCGACGGCCGCACGCGCGTCTACCTGGTCAACACCGGTTGGATTGGCGGCGGTTATGGCGTGGGCCATCGCATCGAGCTGGTCTACACGCGCGCCCTGGTCGCTCGCGCCCTCGACGGTACCATCGAGGACAGCGAGTTCGTGCACGACGACATCTTTAATGTCGACATTCCCACTACGTGCCACGGTGTGCCCGACGGCATCCTGGTGCCGCGCCAGTACTGGCAGAGCACCGCGCGCTACGACGAGGCAGCGCACAACCTGGCGGTGATGTTCGAGGAGAACTTCGAGAAGAAGTACTCGCACCTTCCCGAGTCCGTCAAGGCCGCCGGCCCGCACGCCCAGGTGTCCGCCGAGGCCCGTCATCGCGGCCGCGGCCTGCTGGGACTCCGCCACTAGCGTCGCCTCAGACCAAAAACCACCACAAAGGGGACAGGCACCTTTGTGGTGGTTTTGCTCGCGCGGATGACTCAGGTTACAATACGCCTGACATATCGTCCCCTTCTCCGGATGGGGACAGCGCAAGCGCTCTTGTGGCGGCACCGTAGGACTTTGAAGGTGGCCGCCGTGGGGGCGCTTTTTGTTTAGACGCCCTCGCTCGGGCGTGCACGATGAAGGGAGAGCGTATGAAGAGCTTTATTGCCGAGAATTCGTTTTGGGAGCTGTTTCCGCAGGCGGCGGTCGGCGTCGTGGTCGTAAAGGGCATGAAGCCCGCGGCGCAGATTTCCCAGGAGGACGTGGATGCGATTGCCGCACTGCTTGACCGCGCCAATATCGATGCGGAGCGTCACCTGACGAGCGATACCATCAGCGAGAACGCGCCGGTGAAGGCTTGGCGTGACGCGTACCGGCTGTTCAAGACTAAAAAGGGCGCCCGCTGCTCGATCGAGAACTTGCTCAAGCGCGTGCTCAAGGGCAAGCCGGTCGGTCATATCACACCGGCGGTGGATATTTACAACACGGTGTCGTTGACCTATGCGCTGCCCGTGGGAGGCGAGGATCTGCATGCGATTGAGGGAGACCTTCGCTTGAAGGTGACCGACGGCGGCGACGCGTTCTTGCCACTTGGCGAGGAGGCGGATGATCCGACGCTGCCCGGTGAGCTTGCTTATATCGATGATGCGGGCGCCGTGTGCCGTTGCTGGAACTGGCGCGATGGCGTTCGCACGGCGCTGTCCGACGATTCGGCGGACGCATTTCTGGCGATTGAGTGCGTGGAGCCCGAGCGGATGGGGGATTGCCAAGCCGCCATCGATCGCTTGGCCGAGCTGCTCGAGCGCTATCTGGGAGCGACGGTTGTCGTTAAGACGCTTGTGACCCGCGACAATCCCTGCGTGGAGCTGTAGCGGCGCCTAGAACCTATTGATGCCCCAGACCACCACAAAGGTGCCTGTCCCCTTTGTGGTGGTTTTTATGTTGATGGGTTAACAATTGGGTCGCGTGGAGGCGGCAGTCGCTGAGTACGGCTAAGATGTTTACCCGTTAGCATCATGCAAGCGAAAGGCGGTCGTCTCCCATGCAGCAGAACGACGAGACACGTTTCGAGGATTTTGTCGGACTGATTAGCGGGCTGTACAAGGAGATTCAGCGTATCAAGACGTCCGAGGGCGCAAGGCTGGGCCTCAAGGGCTCCGACGTTATGTGCCTGTACTACCTGGAGCGCAGCAAGGACGGCATGACCGGCGCCGATCTGGCTCGCGTGGCCGGCGTGACGCGCGCTGCCGTTTCGCGCACGCTCGCGCACCTGGAGGAGGGCGGCTTTGTCGAGGTTGATGACTCGGGCGATGCTGCCGTCAAGTACCGCGCACCGGTTCGCCTGACCACGCTGGGTGGCGAGAGCATGAACGAGGCCGACCGTATCATCCACGACGTGCTCGACACCACCGGTAAGGCCATGGGCGTGGAGCAGCGCGAGCAGATGTATGCGTCGCTGCGTACGATTCTCAACACCCTGCGCGAGATCTAAGGCCGCCAAGGCATTTGCTTCCCATTAACAACTGCATAGTCCCGTTTGAGCGCGTATACCGTGCCGGGGCCTTGCTGTCAAAATTCCCTGCGCGGGACCTGCGCAAGAAAGGATTTGTTATGTCCGTCCGCATTATTACCGATTCCGCAAGCGATATGTCGCCGGCGGAGCACCCCGCTCTGCGTGTTTTGCCGCTGTCCGTCACCTTTGGCACCGATGTGTATATGGATGGCGTCGACATCGATCACCAGCGCTTTTACGAGATGCTCGTGGAGCGCGATGAGCTGCCCAAGACGGGCCAGGTCAACCCGTACGCGTTTTCGCAGGCGATTGCCGAGGCGCGTGAGGCCGGCGATGAGGCTGTGATTATTACCGTGGGCGCTAAGCTTTCGGGCACCAATCAGAGTGCTCGCACCGCACTTGCCGAGGCGCCGGGCGGCGACGTGTTCGTTGTAGACAGCAATAACGTAACCCTGGGCGAGCGTGTCCTGGTTGAGTATGCCCTGCGCTTGGTGGACGAGGGCCGTAGTGCGGCCCAGATCGCGGCGGCCGTCGAGGCCGTGCGCGACCGTGTGGTCGTCATCGGTCTGCTCGAGACGCTGGAGTACTTGGTGCGCGGCGGTCGCCTGTCTGCTGCGGCCGGCGCTGTGGGCACGTTGCTCAACGTGAAGCCCGTGGTGGCCGCCGAGGACGGCCTGATCGTGCAGCTGGGCAAGGCACGTGGCTCCAAGAACGGCCGTAACCTGCTCAACCAGAAGGTCGAAAAGGCGGGCGGCGTCGACTTTTCCATGCCGCTGGCACTGGGCTATACGGGCCTTTCGGATGCGGTGCTCAAGAAGTATGTCGAGGACAGCGCGGCACTGTGGGCTGGCCACACCGAGGGCGAACTGCCCGTTCACGCCATCGGCGCCACCATCGGTACCCACGTTGGCCCCGGCGCCGTAGCCGTAGCCTTCTTCCAGCCCGCCAACTAACCGACCTGCCATAAACCACCACAAAGGGGACAGTGAACTGCGCCCCGAAACTTGGACTGAACAAATAGCGACTACGCCGCAAGGGCC
>CANNPG010000136.1:0-4408 GCA_947507375.1 uncultured Collinsella sp.
TCGCATCGCCGATCCCAACTTCCACGTGACGCCGACGACGTTCATCTTTAGCGGCAAGGCCGCCTCGAGCTACACCTTTGCCAAGGAGACCATCCGCCTCATTAACTCCGTTGCCGACGTCATCAACAACGACCCGCGCGTCAACGAGGTCATGAAGGTCTGCTTTATTCCCAACTTCCGCGTGAGCAACGCCCAGCTCATCTACCCCGCCGCCGAGATCTCGGAGCAGATCTCCACGGCCGGCAAGGAGGCCTCGGGCACGTCCAACATGAAGCTCATGATGAACGGCGCCATTACGCTGGGCACCCTCGACGGCGCCAACATCGAGATTGCCGACCTGGCTGGCCGCGAGAATGAGGCCATCTTTGGCCTGACCGCTCCCGAGGTCGAGCAGCTCTGGGCATCGAACAGCTACTTTGCGTGGGATACGCTCAACAACGATCGCGACCGTCTGGGCCGCGTGATGGACGAGCTCAAGGACAACACGTTTGCCGGCCTTTCGGGCAACTTCGAGAGCATCTACAACGAGCTCATGAACAACAACGACCCCGACCTGGTCATGGCGGACTTCCGCAGCTACGTCGACGCCTGGGAGAAGCTCACGGGCAGCTACGGCGACCAGGAGACCTGGAACCGCAAGGCGCTGCTCAACACCGCCTCCTCGGGCTGGTTCTCGAGCGACCGCACCATTCGCGAGTACCGCGACGAGATCTGGCACGCGTAAAGGCCGCGAGCTCCCTTATGCCAGCACGGCATTACTCGACGGGCGTGACGTTGCGCCGCGCCCGTCGCTAATGGGTTTAGGAACATCGATGACAGAAGGAGAAATCGATGAGTAAGAAAGAATGCATCGCGATGCTCCTCGCAGGAGGACAGGGCAGCCGATTGGGGGCACTCACCCAAAAGATCGCTAAGCCGGCGGTTAGCTTTGGTGGCAAGTTCCGCATTATCGACTTTTCGCTGTCCAACTGCTCCAACTCGGGTATCGACACCGTGGGCGTTCTGACACAGTATCGCCCCTACCTGCTGCATGCCTATGTGGGCTCCGGCGAGGCGTGGGATCTGGACAGCCGTGACGGCGGCGTGTCGATCCTGCCGCCGTACGAGACGCAGACCGGCGGCGCCTGGTATGCGGGCACGGCCGACGCCATTACGCAGAACCTCGACTACATCAAGGCCAACGACCCCAAGTACGTCCTGATTCTTTCGGGCGATCACCTGTATCGCATGGACTACCGCAAGATGCTCAAGACGCACATTGAGAACAACGCCGACCTCACGGTGAGCGTTATGCCCGTGCCTTGGGAGGAGGCCAGCCGCTTTGGCATCCTGACCACCGACCCCGAGGACGGCCGCATCACCAAGTTCACCGAGAAGCCCGATAAGCCCGATTCGAATCTCGCGTCCATGGGCATCTACATCTTCTCGGCCGACGTGCTGATCGAGGCGCTCGAAGAGGACGCTCTGGACCAGCGCTCGAGCCACGACTTTGGCAAGGACATCATCCCCAAGCTGCTCGGCGAGGGCAAGCGCCTGTACAGCTACGAGTTCCACGGCTTTTGGAAGGACGTCGGCACCATCGCCAGCTTCCATGAGACCTCGATGGACCTGCTGGGCAACAACCCCGAGTTCGATCTGTTTGACAAGCACTTCCCCATCATGTCCAACATCACCACGCGTCCGCCGCACTACATTGGCCCGGACGGCCGCCTGGACGACTGCCTGGTCTCCAACGGCTGCAAGATCTACGGCACCGCTCGCCACTCGATCATTTCGACCGATGTCATCATCGAGGAGCGCGCCGTGGTCGAGGACTCCGTGCTGCTGCCGGGTGCGCACGTTAAGAGCGGCGCGCACATCAGCCGCGCTATTTTGGGCGAGAACTCCACGGTCGAAGAGGGCGTGAAGCTCGGCTCTGTCGATACCACCAAGGATACGGCCGTCGTTGGAAATGACGTCGTTATCGGGAAGGGGGAATGATCCGATGATCAATCGCAAGGCCATCGGTTATATCACCGCTAACTACTCTTCGACCTACGGCAGCGTGCTGCTCAAGGACCGCCCCATCGCGTCCGTTCCGTTTTTGGGCCGCTACCGCCTGATCGACTTTCCGCTGTCCAACATGATGAACGCCGGCATCAAGACCGTCGGCGTCGTCATGCCGGGCAACTACCGCTCGCTGATCGACCACGTGGGCTCGGGCAAGGACTGGGGCCTGGACCGCAAGAAGGGCGGCCTGTTCATGGTGCCCGGCAACGCGTATGGCACCACCAAGGGCGGCATGCGCTTCCTGCTGCGCGACATCATCTCCAACAAGACGCTGTTCCAGCGCTCGGACAAGCCCTATGTCGTGATGATGGGCACCAACATCATCTTTAACATGGACCTCAACACCATCATTGACGCGCACGAGAACTCCGGTGCCCAGATGACCGTGGTGTACTGCAAGGCCACGCGCAACGTCGATGACGAGACCAAGCTGCAGATCAACGAGAACGGCCGCCTGACGGGCGTGAGCGCCGGCGTCGTGTACGGCGACAACGCCTCTATGGACTGCTGCATCGTCAACCGCGAGACGCTGCTCGAGATCATCGACCACTACCAGGCCGCCGACTATCTGGACCTGCTCGAGGCACTCCAGGGCGACTTTGGCAACATCGACGTGTGCAGCTACGAGTACAAGGGCGAGGTCGTGGGCGTGTTTAGCGAAAAGTCGCTGTATCGCCGCAGCATGGACCTGCTCGACCAGACCGTGGCCGACCAGCTCTTTGACCCCGAGCGCCCGATCCTGACCAAGGCTCACGACGTGCCGCCTTCGCGCTATGCGACCGGCAGCCACGCCTGCAACTCGATCATCTCGGCCGGCTGCATCATTAAGGGCACCGTGCGCAACTCGATCCTGTCGCGCGGCGTCGTGGTCGAGGAGGGCGCCTCGGTGACCAACTCGATCATCAACCAGAGCTGCATCGTCAAGAGCGGCGCCCGCGTAGAGAACGCCATCCTGGACAAGAACAACGTGGTTCCCACCAACACCGAGCTTCGCGGCACGCCCGAGAACATCCTGGTGCTGGGCAAGGCTCCGTTAACTTCCGATACCACCATCGTACGTTAACGTTGGCACCGCAACATCGCTCGTAACATGTAGAATAGCCGCCCGGTTAGCGCCAGGCGGCTATTCTCGAATTGCAACATGGGAGACAATATGGCTGATTCCAGCAAAAAGATGCAGATCGTGTTTGCCTCGGCCGAGTGCGCGCCGTTTGTAAAGACCGGTGGCCTGGGCGACGTAGCGGGCTCGCTGCCTGCGGCGCTTGTGCGCGCCGGCGCCGAAGTCATCGTGATGGTGCCCAAGTACGCCACCATCAAGGACGAGTACAAGGCGCAGATGGAGCACTTCTCCGACTTTTACGTGAGCCTGGGCTGGCGCAATGAGTACTGCGGACTCGAGAAGCTCGAGCACGACGGCGTCACCTATATGTTCATCGACAACGAGCGCTACTTTGCGCGCGACTATCCGTACGGCTTCTTTGACGACGGCGAGCGCTTTGCGTTCTTCTCCAAGGCAATCACCGAGAGCCTGCAGCACCTGCCGGCCGGCTTTGAGTGCGACATCCTGCACTGCAACGACTGGCAGACGGCACTGGCGCCCGTGTTTTTGCGCGAATTCTATCAGGGCCTGCCGCTGTATGACCGCGTTAAGACCGTGTTCTCGATCCACAACGTGGCGTTTCAGGGCCAGTTTAGTGACACCGTGATGGAGGACATCCTGGGTGTGGCGCACATTCCGGCAGCCGCCTCGCAGCTGCGTTGCGACGCTTGCAGCATCAACTACATGCTGGGCGCCCTGCGCTATGCCGACGCCATCACCACGGTGAGCCCCACCTATGCCAACGAGATCCAGACGCCCGAATTTGGCGAGGGCCTGGACGGCGTTCTGCGCGAACGTTCGTACGCGCTGCAGGGCATTTTGAACGGCATTGACGTGGCGGGCTTTGACCCGGCAACCGACAAACGCATTGCCGCCAACTACACGGTTGAGGACCGTTCCGGCAAGGCTGTGTGCAAGGCCAAGCTGCAGGAAGAGCTGGGGCTCGAGGTTCGCGACGACCGTCCGCTTATGGTCATGGTCACGCGTCTGACGCGCCAGAAGGGCTTGGACCTGGTCATGTACGCGCTCGACCGCATCCTGGCCGGCGGCGTGCAGGTGGCGGTGCTGGGCACCGGCGACCGCGACTACGAGGACGGACTGCGCTACTTCCAGGACAAGTACCCCGGCACCATGGCCGCACGCATCGAGTTCGATCCTGCGCTGTCGCAGCGCATGTATGCCGCCGCCGATATGTTCCTGATGCCTTCGAAGTTTGAGCCCTGCGGCCTGTCGCAGATCATTGCCATGCGCTACGGCACC
>CANNPG010000137.1:0-4353 GCA_947507375.1 uncultured Collinsella sp.
TGCCACCTCGATAAGATGGCCTGGAGGTATCGGCGCCCCAAACACGTGGCACCTAAATCCAGCCGGCGTCGAACGCTCAAAATCGAAGTTGACGAGCGTGTCGATATGATCGAGCTCTTCTCGTGGAATACCGAGCGCAACCAGATAGTCGGTAACGATCCCAACTGCCGTTGAAGCCCTCAGCCCCTTGGCATCGAGCCCCAATTTGGGCAGGCTCGCGGTCGGCTCCGCCTCGTTAGCAAGCGAGTCCTCATCGTATAGGCTGCTTGCTCGCGAGAGCGGCTCGGACGGGCGTGCCACGTTGTGGTACAGCCAGGCAGTCTTATGGGACAGGACAATAGGCAGGTCCATGAGCCCTCCAATGGAGTCGGATAACCAACCTTATTCCCCTGCCCACGGGTCCGCACACCTTCGTGCGCAAGAAAGCGATTCCACCCGTTCGGGTGGCAGAAAAACCATCACAACATTCGATGCTTTTCCCGTTTTTGGCAAAAAACGTCGAATGTTGTGATGGTTTGAGGCGAGGTGAGGGGCACGGAGGGGTCAAAGCATCGTGCTCGAACGGGTTAATCCAGCTCTTTTAAGCCATGCGCCAGCTGCCAGTACTCGCCGTGCTGGGCGAGCAGCTCTTCATGCGTGCCGCGCTCGATGATGCGGCCGTGTTCGAGGACCATGATGGCGTCGGCATCGCGGACGGTGGACAGGCGGTGCGCGATCATAAAGGTGGTGCGTCCGCGCATGATGCGGTCCATACCGCGTTCGATGAGCTTTTCGGTACGCGTGTCGATGCTCGAAGTGGCTTCGTCCAGGATGAGCACCGGCGGGTCGGCGACGGCCACGCGCGCGATGGCGAGCAGCTGACGCTGACCCTGCGACAGGTTGGCGCCGTCGGCCGTGACCGGTGTGTCGTAGCCCCGCGGCAGGCGGCGGATAAACGAGTCGGCGCAGGCGGCCTCGGCAGCGGCGCGCACCTCCTCGTCGGTCGCGTCGAGCTTGCCAAAGCGGATGTTCTGCGCAATGGTGCCGCTAAACAGGTGCGTGTCCTGCAGCACAATGCCGAGCGACCCGCGCAGGCTGGCCTTGGCAATGTGCTTGACGTCGATGCCGTCGTACGTGATCTCGCCGTCATCGACCTCGTAGAAGCGGTTGATGAGGTTGGTGATGGTCGTCTTGCCGGCGCCCGTGGAGCCCACAAACGCAATCTTTTGCCCCGGCTTGGCAAACAGGTTGAGGTCCGTGAGCACGCGGGCGCCCGGCACGTAGGAAAAGTCCACGGCATGGAAGCGCACGTCGCCGGCAAGCGGGACCAAGCCGCACGTGAGCTCGGTGCCGTCGGCGGCCACCGCGCGGCCCGACTCATCAACGGCTGCCACGTCATGCAGGTGCCCGTAGACGCCCACGCCCTGGCCCTCGGGAATTTTCCACGCCCACGCGGCATCGCCCGTCTGCACCAGCTCCACGCAGCCCTCGTCCACCTCGGGCTCAAGGTCCATAGCCGCAAACAGGCGCTCGGCACCGGCCAACGCGTTGAGCAAGAAGTTGCCGAGCTGCGTAAACTGGTTGATGGGCATGGCGGCCTGGCGCACAAAGACCAGGTAGCTTGCAAGTGCGCCCACATCGACGAGCCCCTTGATGCAGAGCATGCCGCCCGCCACGGCGACGATGGCATAGTTGACGTAGCCAATCACGACGGTCATGGGCACCATGGAGTTGGCATAGCTCACGGCGGCGGTGCCGGTGCGGCGAAGCTCGTCGTTGCGGCAGGTGAAGCCGGCGACATTCGCCGCCTCGCGGTTAAAGACCTTGATGACCTTTTGGCCCGAGACCATCTCTTCGATATATCCGTCCAGGTCGCCAAGCGATGCCTGCTGGGCGGCAAAGAAGCGCTTAGAGCGCGCGCCCGAGTAGCGCGCATACAGCACAATGGCTGCATCGCACACGAGCGTGATAATCGTGAGCTGCCAGTTAAGGATGATGAGCATGGCCGTGGTGCCCACAACCTGAATGGCGGCCTGAATCACGTTGGCAAAGCTGTTGTTAAGCGCCTCGGAGACGGTGTCGACGTCGTTGGTGAAAAAACTCATGATGTCGCCCGAGCGTGTGCTGTCAAAATAACTGAGCGGCAGCGTCTGGATGTGCGCGAACAGGTCGCGGCGAATATCGGACACCACGTGTTGGGCCGCGCGCACCATAATCTGCGAGTAGCCCAGGGCCGAGAGCACGCCCGCAGCGTAGATGATCGCCGTCAGGATGACCTGCTTGGCAAGCAGTTCCTCCCCGCCCGTGGCCAAACCGTTAACGATGGGGCGCACCATGTAGGTGCCGGCGAGGCTCGCGATGGCGGCGACGGAGGCGAGCACGCCCACCGCGAGCAACGAGAACTTGGCATGCCCCATGTAGGAGAGCAAGCGGCGCACAGTGCGCTTGAGGTCGGCCGGGCGTGCTTGGGCTGCGGTCTTAGGCATGGCGCTCACCCCCTTCCAAGGGCGATCCGCATGCGACGGAGGAAAACGGATCATTCGCGCAACCATCGTCGCTGCCGTCGCCGGTGCACGCGTTCCCCGCACACTCCATCTGCGAGGCGTAAATCTCCTGGTATATGTTGTCGCCCGCTAGCAGTTCCTCGTGCGTGCCCACGCCGTGGACACGACCGTCGTCCAATACCACAATGCGATCGGCATCCATGACACTCGCGATGCGCTGGGCGATGATGAGCACGGTCGTATCGGAAATCCGAGCGATGTGCTCGCGAATCTTAGCGTCGGTCGCCATATCGACCGCGCTGGTGGAGTCATCAAAAATGAGCACGCGCGGATGCTTGAGCAGCGTGCGCGCGATGCACAGGCGTTGCTTCTGGCCACCCGAGACACCGGCGCCGCCTTGGCCCAACTCGCCGTCCAGCCCGCCGATGCGATCAAGGAACTCGTCCACGCACGCCGCGCGGCAAGCCGCGAGGAGCTCATCGTCCGACGCCTGCGGATTGCCCCACTGCAGGTTCTCGCGCACGGTACCCGTAAACAACACGTTCTTTTGCAGCACAATGCCCACGGCGTCGCGCAAGGCGACCAGGTCGTAGTCGCGCACGTCGTGTCCGCCCACAAGCACGGCGCCTTCGGTGGCGTCGTACAGGCGCGCAATCAGCTGCACAAGCGAGCTCTTGCCCGAGCCCGTGCCGCCGAGGATGCCCACCGTCGAGCCGCTCTCGATGCGAAGGTCGATATGCTGGAGCACATCCTCGGCTGCATCCGCGCGGTATTTAAAGGAAACGTCGCGAAACTCGATACTGCCGTCCGCTAGCGCCGCAATCGCGAGGTCTCCCGCGGGGTTGGCGATAAAGGGCTCCTCATCGAGCACCTCTGCGATACGGCCCACACTCGTGAGAGCGCGCGTGAGCAGCAAAAACACATTGGAAATCATCATGAGCGAGTTCATGATCAGCAGCACGTAGCTCATAAAGCCCGTGAGCGAGCCCACGCCCAGCTTGCCGGCGAGAATCATGTGGCCGCCAATCCACAGGATGGAGAGCGCAGCCACGTACATCGACAGCTGAAACACCGGCAGGTTGAGCACCGCGCTGCCAAAGGTCTTTGTCGCCGTGCCGGCGAGCTCGGTATTGACGGTGTCGAACTTGGCCTCCTCGTGCTCGGTACGAACGTAGGCCTTGACGGCACGCACGGCGGTGAGGTCCTCCTGTACCACGCCGTTGAGGTGGTCCATCGAGGTCTGGAGTTGGCGGTAGAGCGGGCTCACGCGATAGGTGATGACGCCCAGTACGATTGCCAGCACGGGCAAGATGATCGCAAAGACGGTGGCGAGCGGGCGCGACAGCATCAGCGCGTAGATAAGGCCGACGATAAGCGTCACCGGGCCGCGCACCATAGGGCGAAAGCCGTTGCCCACAGCATTTTGGATAACGGTGATGTCCGTGGTCATGCGGGTGACGAGTGAGCTGGCGTCGTAGTTGTCCAGGTTACCAAAAGCGAGCGTCTGAATCTTTTTGTACTCGGCCTCGCGCAGGTTAGCGCCTAGGCCCGAGGCAACGCGGGCGGACGTGCGGGCATAACCCAAGCCCAGTACCAGCGAAAGCGCAGCGCACACCAACATGTACGCGCCCTGCAGCAGCATGTAGTTGATATCACCCGCAGGCACGCCCACATCGATGATGTTGGCCATGATGACCGGGATAAACAGCTCGAGCACCGTCTCGACCGACACAAAGAACACGCCGAGGATGGCATCGCGACGGTATGCCCCTAGATAGGAAAACAGTATTTTGAGATTGCGCACGCAGGTTCAACCCCCATCAAACGTTGTTCGCAAACGCACGTATTATTGCGCGCCGAATAATGGTGT
>CANNPG010000138.1:0-4320 GCA_947507375.1 uncultured Collinsella sp.
CCCCACGTGGAGGAGTTTTGCTACGAGGGCGGCATCATCGACTTCGTCAAGTTCATTAACGAGGGCAAGGACGTCCCTGAGGCCTTTAAGGAGCCTATCTACATCGAGGGCAAATCGGACCCGGACGCACCTGTGGCCAAGATGGGCGAGGTTGAGGTTTCCCTGCAGTGGAATAGCGGCTACGGCGAGAACGTCATGTCGTTTGCCAACGACATCTACACCCCCGAGGGCGGCATGCACCTTGAGGGCTTCCGCACCGCGCTCACCCGCGTGATCAACGACTATGCGCGCAAGCAGAACCTGCTCAAGGAAAAAGACGCCAATCTGACCGGCGATGATGTGCGCGAGGGCCTTTCGGCCGTTATCTCGGTCAAGCTGCCCGATCCGCAGTTTGAGGGCCAGACCAAGGCAAAGCTCGGCAGCTCCTATATGCGAGCGCTCACGCTCAAGATTGTGACCGACGGCCTTGTCGATTACCTCGAGGAGCATCCCAAGCCCGCTCGCGAGATCGTCAAGAAGGCGCAACAGGCCTGCAAGGCGCGCAATGCCGCCCGCAAGGCGCGCGAGGCGACCCGCCGCAAGAGCCTGCTCGAGACGGCGTCCCTGCCCGGTAAGCTCGCTGACTGCTCGGTGCGCGATGCCGAGCTGACCGAGCTCTTCATCGTAGAGGGCGACTCGGCAGGCGGTTCGGCCAAGGACGGCCGTCGCCGAGACATCCAGGCGATTCTGCCCCTGCGCGGCAAGATTTTGAACGTCGAACGCGTTGGTGACCATCGCGCGTTCTCGAGTGACACCATTCAGTCGCTGATTACCGCGATCGGCTGCGGCGTCACGACGAGTGCCGGCGACGGCGGCGACTTCGATATCACCAAGGCGCGCTACCACAAGATCATCATCATGACCGATGCAGACGTCGACGGTGCGCATATCCGCATCCTGCTGCTGACGTTCTTCTACAAGTACATGCGTCCGCTGATCGATGCCGGCTACGTCTATGTTGCCTGCCCGCCCATCTTTGGCATTAAGGTGCGCAACAAGATCCACTACGTGTATCCCAACGGCCGCCAGCCCGAAGACGAGATCCTGCGCGACACCATCCAGAGCCTGGGCCTGAACCCCGACGATAACGACGAGGACGGCAAGGCCAAGGACGGCAAGATCACCAAAAAGCGCAAGGGCTATACCGTCCAGCGCTACAAGGGCCTGGGCGAGATGGACCCCAAGCAGCTTGCCTCGACGACGATGGACCCCAAGACCCGCATCCTGCAGCGCGTGTCGATCGAGGACGCCGTGGTGGCGGACCGCGCCGTGCGAGAGCTCATGGGTTCCGAGGTCGGCTATCGCCGCGAGTACATTGAAAAACATGCGCATGACGCGCGTTTCCTTGACGCTTAAGAGGAGGTAACGTGGCAGACGATATCAACAACAACGAGGGTATGGGCGAGGCCGGCGATGCCGGTATGCCCGACGATCTGAAGCGCCTGCTTGCCCGTGCTGAGCAGGGCGAGGACGGCGACCCGGACGCCTATAACCCCGATGCCGATGATGATGAGGAAGAAGACGACGCCGAGCTCGAGGAGAGCTTTGGCGAAGTCGACCGTGGCGCCTCGGCCGGCGAGGATATCAACGGCGGCCAGCTCCAGATTTCGGAGTTTGGCCGCGAGATGAAGCAGTCGTTCATCGAGTATTCGATGTCGGTTATCACGGCGCGTGCCCTGCCGGACGTGCGCGACGGCTTAAAGCCGGTGCACCGCCGCATCCTGTACGCGATGAACGAGAGCGGCATCTACCCCAACCGCCCACATAAGAAGTCGGCCTGGACGGTCGGCGAAGTTATCGGTAAGTACCACCCGCATGGCGACTTCGCGGTCTATGAGGCCATGGTCCGCCTGGCGCAGTGGTTCTCCATGCGCACGCCGCTCATCGACGGTCACGGCAACTTCGGCAACATCGACGGCGACGGCGCCGCTGCCATGCGTTACACCGAGAGCCGCCTGGCAAAGCCCGCCATGGAACTGTTGCGTGACTTGCAGAAGGATACCGTCGACTGGCAGCCCAACTACGACGAATCGCTCGCCGAGCCCGTGGCGCTGCCTGCGCGCTTCCCCAACCTGCTGGTCAACGGCAGCCAAGGCATCGCCGTCGGCATGGCCACCAACATCGCTCCGCATAACCTCACCGAGGCGATCGAGGCCACCTGCTACCTGATCGACAACCCCGACGCCACCGTCGACGAGCTCATGCAGATCATGCCCGGTCCGGACTTCCCCACCGGCGCCATCATCATGGGCAGCGCCGGCATTAAGCAGAGCTACGAGACCGGCCGCGGCTCCATTACCGTGCGTGCCAAGGCACATGTGGAGTCCACCAAGACCGGTCGCAGCCGCCTGATCTTTACCGAGATTCCCTACATGGTCAACAAGGGCACCCTGCAGGAGAAGATCGCCCAGCTCGTCAACGACAAGCGCATCGAGGGCATCTCGGATATGCGCGATGAGTCCAACCAGAAGGGCATCCGTCTGGTCATCGAGCTCAAGAAGGGCGTCATTCCGCAGGTCGTGCTCAACAACCTGTATAAGTACACCTCGCTGCAGACGACCTTTGGCGCCAACAACCTGGCGCTTGTCAACGGCGTTCCCAAATGCCTGAGCCTGCGCGAGATGCTGCAGCACTACATCGACCACCAGGTCGACGTAGTTACCCGCCGCACCCGCTTCGACCTTAAGAAGGCCCAGGCCCGCGCGCATATCCTCGAGGGTTACCTGATGGCCCTTGACCATATCGACGAGGTCATTAGCATCATACGCTCCTCGCAGACCGACTCCGAGGCCAGCAGCCGCCTGATTGAGCGCTTTGGCTTTACGCCCGAGCAGACCACGGCCATCCTCGAGATGAAGCTGCGCCGCCTGACCGGCCTGGAGCGCGACAAGATCCAAGAAGAGTTGGACGGCCTGCGCCGCGCCATCGCCTACTACGAGGACCTGCTGGCGCACGAGGAGAAGATTCTGGGCGTCATCAAGGAAGAGATGCGCGAGATCTCCAAGAAGTTTGGCGACAAGCGCCGCACCGAGATCAGCCAGGTTGAGAAGGACCTGGATGTCGAGGACCTCATCGCCGACGAGGACATGGTCGTGACCATCACCCACACCGGCTACGTTAAGCGTATCCCGGTGGCCGCCTACCGCGCCCAGAAGCGCGGCGGCAAGGGCGTGTCGGGCGTCAATCTCAAAGAGGACGACGTTATCGATGAGATGTTCATCGCGTCCACGCACGAGTACGTGCTGTTCTTCTCGAGCAAGGGCAAGGTCTATCGCCTGAAGGTGCACGAGCTGCCGGTGGGTACGCGCCAGGCGCGCGGTACCGCGATCGTAAACCTGCTGCCCTTCGAGGAGGGCGAGAAGATCGCGAGCGTCATCAGCTGCCGCGATTTCCCGGCCGACGAGTACCTGATGTTTGCCACCAAGAACGGCATGGTCAAGAAGACCGTGATGAGTGCTTACGATCGTAGCCGCCGTGATGGCCTGATTGCTATCAACCTGCGTGACGACGACGCGCTGCTGAACGTGCGCCGCGTGCGCGAGGGCGACAAGATTATCCTGGCCACCACCGCGGGCAAGGCGATCATGTTCTCCGAGGAGCAGGTGCGCGCCACCGGCCGCGATACCAGCGGCGTTCGCGGTATCGGTATGAAGGACGGCGTGAGCGTTCTGGGCATGGAGGTCACTAACGGCAACGGCGATCTGTTCGTCATCACCGAGCGCGGCTACGGCAAGCGCACGCCGGTCGCGGACTACCCGGAGCAGAATCGCGGCGGCCAGGGCGTCTACACCATTCAAATGACCGAGCGTAAGGGTAACCTCGCGGCCATGAAGACGGTGGGCCCGCAGCACGAGCTGTTCATCGTGACGGAGGGCGCGACGGTCATTCGCGTCAAGACCGACGAGATCAGCCAGACCGGCCGCGCCACCCAGGGCGTCAAGATGATGACCGTCGACGACAACGACCGCGTATGCGCTGTCGCCCGCATGACGGCAGCCAAGGAAAAGCCCGAAGGCGAAGCCACAGAAAACGGCTCTGCTTCCGAAGAAACCCCTGTCGATCTAGGCGACGGCAACGACATGCCAGAAGATCTCCTCGACGAGTAAGAGGCCCTAGCTGGTAGAAAATATCAGACCCCATATATCGGCGGTCGGCGCACTGCGCGCCGACCGCTTTTTTGAAAACCTTGGGACCCCATGGTCGCTGGGCTGGCGAGGTGGTTTTGGTTTGTCGCGAGTTCCGCACGCAAAGAAGGCCACTTAATGTGGCCTTCAGATCGGA
>CANNPG010000139.1:0-4282 GCA_947507375.1 uncultured Collinsella sp.
CTTTGATACCAGTAAGCTCCGCTAACCTGCCAAAAAGGGACAGGTTTATTTTGGCAGGTTTTATCTGGTCAAATGCAAAAAAGGCTCGGCTCCGTCTTGATGCGGAGCCGGGCCTTAGTTGTTAGGATGACGGAACTCGATTACTCGACAGTAACGCTTTTCGCCAGGTTGCGAGGTTGGTCAACGTCGCAACCGCGCAGGATGGCCACCTCGCGGGCGAGCAGCTGCAGCGGAACGCTCGCCGTGATGGGGCTGAACACGTCGCGGACTGCCGGCACGCGGATGATACAGTCGGCGATCTTGTTGATCTCCTCGTCGCCCTCGGTGGCAACGACGATGACCTTGGCGCCGCGCGCCTTGCACTCCATAAGGTTCGACACGGTCTTGTCGTAGGTGGCACTCTTGGTGGCCACAGCGATGACAGGGAAGCCCGGGTCGATCAGGGCAATGGGGCCATGCTTCATCTCACCGGCGGCATATGCCTCGGCGTGCAGGTAGCTGACTTCCTTGAGCTTGAGCGCACCCTCGTAGGAAATAGCGGCACCCATGCCACGGCCCACGAACAGCGCCGACTGCGCGTCCTTGCACAGCAGGGCAGCCTCATGAACGGCCTCGGTTTGGGTATCCAAAATCCACTGGATCTGCTCGGCCGTATCGGAAAGCTCGCGGAACAGCATGCGCGCCTGCTTGGTGGTCAAGCGGTACTTGACCTGCGCCAGCAGCAGAGCCAAAAGCGTAAGGCTCACGACCTGGCCGATGAAGCTCTTGGTCGAGGCGACCGCGATCTCCTTGTTGGCCTTGGTGTAGATGACGCCGTCGCTCTCACGCGCCACGGGGCTGCCCACCACGTTGGTGATGCCGAAGACCTTGGCACCCTTGATGCGCGCGTCGCGAATGGCGGCAAGGGTATCGGCCGTCTCGCCCGACTGGGACACGGCCACGACGAGCGTCGTCGGCGTGATGATGGGGTTGCGATAGCGGAACTCGCTGGCCGCCTCCACCTCGGTGGGGATGCGAGCCCAGCCCTCAATGAGATTCTTGGCAATGAGGCCAGCGTGATAGCTGGTGCCGCAAGCGATCACGTAGACGCGGTCGATGTCGTTGAGTTCCTCGAGCGAAAGGCCCAGCTCGTCGATGTCGAGCTCGCCGCCCGGCGTCATACGACCAACCAGCGTGTCGCGCACGACGCGCGGCTGCTCGTGAATCTCCTTGAGCATAAAGTCGGGATAACCGCCCTTTTCTGCCATGTCCAGGTCCCAGTCGATGTGGGTGACCTTGGGCTCGATAACGTTGCCGGCCTCGTCGGTGTACTCGACGCCTGCGGGCGTGAGCTTGGCAAACTGACCGTCCTCGAGCACCACGACATCGCGGGTGGCGTCGATGAGCGCGATGACATCGGAAGCAACATAGGAGCCGGTTTCGCCCACGCCGACTACGATCGGGGAATCCTTGCGGGCCACGGCGATCACGCCGGGCTCGTCAGCGCACACGGCGGCCAGACCATAGGCACCGACCACGTGGGTGCAAGCCTCGCGCACGGAGGCCATCAGGTCGTGCGCCTCGGCATAAGCCTCTTCGATCAGATGCGCGAAGACCTCGGTATCGGTCTCGCTCTTAAAGTGGTGGCCGCGACCCTCCAGCTCTTCGCGCAGCTCGGCGAAGTTCTCGATGATGCCGTTGTGGACGATGGCGATACGGCCGTCGCAGCTGGTGTGGGGGTGAGCGTTAACGACGGAGGGCTTGCCGTGGGTGGCCCAACGGGTGTGGCCGATACCGCAGGTAGCGTCGCTGTCAATGTTGGAAAGCTCGCTCTCCAAGCCCGCGACCTTGCCCACGCGACGGATGACGTCGAGGTGCGCCGCGGCGCCCTCGCCCACCTCGAGCGCGACGCCCGAGGAGTCATAGCCGCGATACTCCATACGCTTGAGGCCCGTGACCAGGATGTTCTTTGCAATATCAGAGCCGGTGTAGCCGACGATTCCGCACATAGGATAAATCCCTTCGTTCGCGTGACTGCAAGACGTCCACGCACAGGGGGCGCTGAGACGTATAACGTTCGAGTATTGTACTCACGCAAACGCAAGCTGATATACCAGAAGTGGTATCTCAACTTAGATACCACCCGATGCACACACGTCCAGCCGGTCCAAACCACCACAAAAGCACCTGTCCCCTTCGTGGTGGTTTGAGCTGGCAACAGCGTTTCCCCAGATAAAACCTGCCAAAATAAACCTATCCCTCTTTGGTAGGTTTGGGATGCTACAATCTGGCTTGTACTTGAAACGCATCAAAGGGGCCGCTATGGCAAAGGTAAAAATCAGCGACGTCGCGCGCGAGGCCGGGGTTTCGCTGGGCACGGTTTCCAACGCGCTCAACCATCCCGAAAAGTTGCGCCCCGAGACCCTCAAGCTCATCAACGAGACCATCAGTCGCCTTGGCTACCTGCCCAACCAAAGCGCCCGTCAGCTCGCGGGCGGCGCCACCAAGTCCTTTGGCCTGGTGCTCCCCCGTCTCGATCACGGCTTTTCGCTCCAAATCGCCAGCGGCGCCCACAACGAGGCCCGCAAGCACGGCTACGACTTGCTCATCGCCAACGCCGATAACGACGATATTCTCGAGGACCATTACCTGCGCTACTTTATGGGCACCCAGATGTCCGGCGTCATGGTTCAGCCCATGGCATCCCCCGACTGGCACCCCGCCATGACCAAGATGCCCGTGCCGATCGTCCATCTGGACATCCATTGCTCCGAGCCCGGCTACTACGTAGCGGCCGACAATGAGGCCCAGGGTCGCATCATTGCCGAACTTGCCATCGCCCGCGGCGCGCACCATATTGTCGTCGTCGGCCGAGCAGCATTTATGCAACTCACCCTGCGCGTCCTTGGCATTCATAAGGCGCTCGCCCTGCACCCCGATATCAAGATCGAAGTCATCGACGCCGGCGAATGGAATACCGCTGCCGACGGCTACGGCATCGGTGCCCAAATCGCCGAGCGCCCCGCGGACGAACGTCCCGATTTTGTCGTCGGCCTGACCGATGTGTTGGCCTCGGGTGTCGTTTCGGCACTGGTCGACAAGGGCATCTCTGTCCCCGGGCAAGTACGCGTGGCCGGATGCGACGGCAACCCGCTCGCTTGGAGCGGATCGGTCCCGCTCACTACGGTAGCGCCCCCGGGCTACGAGATTGGCCGCAAGGGTGTCCAACTGCTGATGGAGCAAATCGAGAACAAGGCCCCGGCAAAGATCAAGCATGTCCGTGTCGGCTCCGCAGTGCGTACCGTCACCGCAGTCGCCGCCGAGGATATCAACCGCCAAGAACTGGTACGTCCGTTCCTACTGGAACGCGCCAGCACCCAGGCAAGCAGCCAGACCGACGCCACGGCCATCAACCTCGGTGCGTATCTATAGCACGCCCGCGAGTATGCTAAGTCGTCGCTTAAGCAAAAGGGGCCCGACCATTGCCGGACCCCTTTTGCTTAAGCGCAAACGTGAGCAATCGCTCGTTTCAACGCCGCAATTTTCTAGCGCACAGTCTTGATTGCCGCCGCCAGGTCGAACAACGTATCGAGCACGGCCTCGCAGCCATCCACCACGTCCTGCGGCAGCGGCACAATATCGGGGACGGCAAAGACGTGGCAGCCGGCCGTGATGCCCGAGACGCAACCATTGCGCGAATCCTCGACCACGGCGCACTCCTCGGGGGCAAAGCCCGCACGCTCGCAGGCGAGCAGATACATCTCGGGGTCGGGCTTGCCGTGCACGACGTCCTCGCCACACGTTACCGTTTCAAACTTGTCAAAAAGACCGACCATCTTAAGGTTGCGCTCGGCCGTAACGAGGCGCGACGACGTCGCTAGGCCCACGTGATAGCCCGCAGCTAGCAGCTCGTCTAGGCACTCGGCGGCGCCGGCCTTAAGTTCCAGTTCGGTCTTGACCATCTCGTCGCGAATCTCCTTGTGGCGACGATAGATCGCCTCGGTGGTTTCGTGGCTGCCATAATGCTTATCGAGGATGTCCATAACATCGGGCAGCGTGCGGCCGATAAACTGATGGATCAGCGCTTCATCAATCGCGAGCCCCAGCTCAGCGGCGCCTGCCTTCCAGGCCTTAATCCCCAAACGCTCGGTATCGACCAGCGTTCCATCCATGTCAAAAATAACAGCCTTGATCATATCGGTCCCCCATCGACTCTCGCTGTCGCGTTGCTGCAACTCTACCGCATTTGGCAACTTGTATATAACGTATATACCATATTGCACTTTCGTTACACAGATAGAAG
>CANNPG010000140.1:0-4238 GCA_947507375.1 uncultured Collinsella sp.
GGATAAGATTTCCGCGGCATCTCGGATTCTCAAAAATGAGACACGCCGTTGGCGAAAATGAGACACGTGATATCGGGCATCGGATGTATCATTTGCAAAAATGAGTCCACTCCACTCGAATAAAGCGAGGTCCCTCATGTACGTTCCACACCCCCGTATCCGTAGGCTGTCGAAAATCCCGCTTGTTGGGACGGCGGCGCTTGCTGCGTTGATCGCCACGAGCGTCGCCTGCTTCACGGCCACGCCCCAGGTTGCCCAGGCGGCAGACGCGCCCGCAATCACCGATATGACCGAGCAGGATTATCAAGCCCTGGGTCTGGGCACGAGCGAGGACATTCCGGCCGATACCGTTGGCCCCTATTCCACTGATACCCCCACGACGTTTGCCACGCGCAGCGAGGTCTATATGGCAGCTAACGGTAGCCATGGCAATCGCTACACTCTGCGCGACAAGCTCGAGAACGTCGAGCGCGGTGACATTGGCGGCAGCAGCAAACTCACCGATGGCTATGGAAGTGTGTGGGGCGCCGCAAAGTTCTGGCAAAACGTCAACAACTTCGACACGAACAGCGATCTCTACAAGCATAGCGACTACGGTGGCGGCACCTGGTCGTACCTAAGCAACAATGAGTCCTCAACAGTACTCGCCAACGACAACAACGGTTTCTCGGGCATTCACGCCACGAGTGTTGAGTTCTGCAGCGACGCCAGCACGGGCAAAAAGAGCCGCGTTGCCGAGCTCCGTGCCTACGGCGACAGTTCCTCCACGACGATTGACGGCAAGTCATACGCCGGAAAGGTTGAGCTGGTCCTCTACTCGTTTAGCAACGGGCGTACGCGCACTCTCGACACACACCTGCCGGTGACGGTCAACACTAATATGATGTACGAAGGCCGTTTTAAGTACCTGGATGCCGGTTACCTGCAAGAGCACGACGCCGTCTTTGATGTCGAGGCGGGCGATGTCGATGGCGACGGCGTCGACGAGCTTTTTGTCTACGCGGGCTGCTATGTCGACGAGAACGGCGTGCGCAAGGCTGTAGTCGACATGTATGACTTGGAGGGCGGCAACTGGAAGCAAAGCGTCGTCAAGATCGATGCCGGTAACGCCGCGGACTACACCACGCACAACAAGGGCGGGAACGACTCCTGGACGCAGCTTCAGTCAGCTCCTGTCGTTTCGCTAGCGGCCGGCGACCTCGATCGCGATTTTTGCGATGACCTCGCCATCGTGGTCTCGGCACCCTACGGCAAGAAGAATATTGATAAGTCGACGCATTGCGAGCTGTTTTCGTGGGATGTATCCAAGGGTGCGCTCGTCCATGTCGATGCTCTGGGCGACGCGGGCGCAATCTCCCTCTCCGCGAACGGCAAGACCATGGTCGCTGCGAATGCGACGTTCGGCACGTTTGCCGCCTACGATGAAGAAGGAAAGAAGACGGGTGAAACCGTCACGGGCCTTATTCTTGCGGGCTATGACTGGCAACGCAGCGCTTTTGATTACGGCGCTTCTGACGGCAGCAAGGGGCTGTACGGCGCGCTGTACCGCTACGCGTATTTTGACTCGGAGTCTGGCGAGTTCAAGCTTTCCGATTGTAAGGAATACAGAGACGGGCTCCTCGCCTCCTATGGGCTGATGCATGCGCCCAACAGCGCATGGAAGGATAGCGCTCAGGATAAGCGCTATCCGTGCACCTTGGCGCCTATTGCCCTTGCCACTGCCAACCTTGACGGCCTGTCCGAGCAGCTGGCGGTTGACGAGGTGCTCGTGGGCGGCGATGTGTTCCGCGACTTTGCCTGCAACACGGCACAGAGCGGGGCTCAGGGCTTGGGGTCCATGGTCGGAACCATGAGCATGAGCGGTCAGCAATACAACAGCAGCAACAAGCATGACCACAAGGGTATAGAACAGGTGTGGATCAGCGACGTCAAGGCGGGCAGCGTCTCGGGTTCGGACCGCTATAACGAGAGCTTTATCGCCGTGGTGGGCAAGCACCGCGACGAGGACCTGCGCAAGAACGATGACTACTATTGGATGACCGCCTCGCATTTTTCGCTCGACGAGAACGGAAAGGTGCGCCGCGGCGAGGAGCAGGTGATTAGCGAGAGCAACCGTCGCGGCACTACCTACGGCACATTTATCTCGCTCGCGCTGCCCGATGTCGACAACGACAGCGTCAAGATCACGTACAAGGACCGCTACAAGGTCTATACCAACCCGCGCGTGCTTGCCGTGCTGCAGGATGCGCCCTATGTTGAGGATCTGGAGCAGGCATACGGCTATCTGGTGTTGGGCGGCACGTCATACGGAGAGGAAAAGGGCACGGGGACATCCCAGGGCTATACCATTGGCGCCGAGTTGGGCGTTGCCGTCGAGGTGCAGACCGGTCCGCCCCTGGTCGCGATGAATGCTTCAGTCGATTTTGCCGCCGAGGGATGCTATGACTACCGGAGCGAGCGCACGGTCAGCGCAAGCGTAAGCTATGAGTCGCATGCCGGCGAGGGTGACAAGGCCGTGCTCTACACGATTCCGATGGTCTATTACGAGTATGAGATCGAAAATGAGGAAACTGGTGGCAAGGGCGTGATGGCGGCGCCCGTGTCGCTCGGCGCGCAGACCTCGGTCGTTAATGTCGAGGCCTATGACCGCATTGCCAAACAGCACAATATGACGCCGCTCAGCTACTTTTTGACCAACCGGTCGGGAGAACCCGGAACCTATCAAACGACGCTCAACGGCGAGACTCCCGTTGGGGATTCCTTTGGCCTGGGCAAGCCTGGCGTAACGCGCGCCTACACGCACGATGGGTTTAACGGCGCCGCCGCGCAGTCGGGGGCGAGCATTGAGCAGACCATCGAAGTCGAGGAGGGCAAGGAGCAGGAGCTCGAGCTCGGCTTGACGCTGAACGGCAGCGTTGTCATGGGCGCGAAGCTCGCAAAGCACGAGTTGTTTGGCGGCCTGTGCTTTGGTGCCAACGCCGGCTTTACTACGGGTAACTCCTCGAGTGAATCGACCGAATACGGCGGCACCGTCGACAACCTGCCCGAGGCCGCGCAGGGCAAGTACGGTTTTGTGTGGCGTCTGGGCGTCAACGCGGTGGATGTCGACAAGTTCGAGGCAGACTCGGGCGACAAGCTCGGCACCAAGGACACCGACCAGTTCTGGATCGTGGGCTATGACGTTAAGGACGTCGAGATGCCCGACGCGCCGGCCGTGACGGGCTTTACGGCAAACGCCGTCGATTCGACCAGCGTTACGTTTAGCTGGGACGATGTACTCGCAAACAAGAGTGGCTTTAGCTACGGCGTGGGCATGCTGCAGAGCAATGCGGCGGATGCGGTCGTCAATAGCTGGAAGATTGCCGACAACACGCAGACCTCGCTCAAGTGGGATGGGCTGCAGCCCAATACGGAGTATCGATTCGCCATCGCCGCCGTTAAGAATGGATCCACGACCGAAACAGGTATTCGCTCGGCAATCATCACGGTCAAGACCATGCCCGATGGCATGACGATGACCGTGAGCGGACCTGCGGCGGATGCTGCGGAGGGGTCGGATCTTGGATACGACTCTTCGGTTGAGCGCGCGGCGGGAAGCCACCTGACGCTCTCGGCGATTGGCCATGTGAAGCAACTCGGTGCCGACGATAGCGAAACAGGGCTGGCACCGACCTATATGTGGTACCGCAAGGGCCGCGGCGAGACAGAGTTTAAGCTCGTGGGTGCCGATGGCAACCTCGCGGCTGGAACGGCCTCAAAGCTCGAGATTGACCTGACCGCAGACGATGACGGTGCGCAGTATTACTGCCACGTGGGATACAACGACGTGGGCCTCGACACCGGCACGACGCTCGTGAATATCGAGGCCGAGGAGACGGCGCCCACAACGGTGAACGCCACCCCGATCCGCACGCGCCGCCTGTTCTCACAGGCAAGTGCGGGCGCCAAGAAGTTCCTGGACCATACGCTGGTAAACACCGCCGGCCCAACCGATTCCGAAGGCTCAAAGGACCCCGAGACTCCTGAGACCCCGACGAACCCGGACAAGCCCAAGTCCGACAACGGAGCTAAGACCGACACCAAGGTCAAGACTACGACCACAGCGAAGAACCTCGCAAACACCGGCGACCAAACATTCGCCCTAGTCGCCACCGCAGCAGCAGCGGGAGCAACGCTCGTAGTGATAGCCCTCATCATGCTGATCAAGCGCCGCAAGACCCACTAGTAGCCAGTCGAAC
>CANNPG010000141.1:0-4238 GCA_947507375.1 uncultured Collinsella sp.
TGGCAACGATTGTCTCTACGACAAGTAATTCGTCGCCGAACACACGAACGGCTTTGACGAGTGGTGGGAGACCATCAAGAATTACACTCCCGAATCCGTACAGGACATCACGGGTGTCGAGCCCGCGTTGATCCACCAAGCTGCCGAGATGTACGCCACGGCGAAGCCTTCTGCCATCATTGGTTGGGGCATGGGCGTATGCCAGCAGAAGCAGAACCTGAAGACGGTGCACACCATCGCCTCCATCGCCTGCGTTGCCGGCCAGATCGGCAAACCCAATTCCGGCCTCGCGCCCGTGCGCGGTCAGAACAACGTCCAGGGCTCCTGCGATATGGGCATGCTGCCCAACCTGTACCCTGGCTACCAGAAGGTCACCGACCCGGCAGTGCGTGCCAAGTTTGCCAAGGCTTGGGGCGTGCCCGAGGAAAAGCTCCCGCTCGAGGAGGGCTACAAGCTCACCGACCTGGGCCACTTGGTCGACGAGGGCAAGGTGCACTGCTTCTACAACTACGGCGAGGACCCGGTGCAAACCGAGCCCGATTCGGCCGGTATGCGCAAGACGCTCTCCGAGCTGGATCTGTTCATTTGCCAGGACATCTTTATGACGCAGACGACCATGCTCGCCGACGTCATCCTGCCTGCCACCTCTTGGGGCGAGCACGAGGGTGTCTTTACCGCATCCGACCGTAGCTTCCAGCACTTTGACGCGGCCGTTCCGCCCAAGGGCGAGTGCCGTCACGACTGGGAGATCTTCGCGGATCTGTCTACGCGCATGGGCTATCCCATGCACTACGACAACACCGAGCAGATCTGGAATGAGTGCATTAGCCTGTGCCCCAACTTTGTGGGCGCGACCTACGAGAAGATGGCTCCCGAGGGCGGTTACGCCCAGTGGCCCGTCAAGAGCACCGATGTGAACGACCACGGTACGCCCGACATGTTCGCTGGAGGCAAGTTCACCACCAAGGACGGCCGCGCCAACCTGATGGCGCACGACTGGGAGGCGCCCTCCGAGCTTCCCGACGATGAGTACCCGCTCATCCTGTGCACCGTCCGCGAGGTCGGCCACTACAGCTGCCGCTCGATGACCGGCAACTGCAAGACGCTGGCGCTGCTTGCCGACGAGCCCGGCTTTGTCCGCATGAATCCCGCGGACGCCGAGGCGCGCGGCATCAAGAACGGCGACATCGTCTCGATCCACAGCCGCCGCGGTCAGGTATACAGCCGCGCCGACGTGAGCGATCGCATCAACAAGGGCACGGTCTATATGACCTACCAGTGGTGGATCGGCAAGTGCAACGAGCTGACCATTCACAAGGTCGACCCGGTCTCGCATACGCCCGAGGACAAGTTCTCCGCCTGCCAGGTCGACGCCATTGCCGACCAGGTTTGGGCAGAGGGCGAGGTGGAGCGTCAGTACACCGAGCTCAAGCAGGCTCTGGTCGACGCCGCCGCTCCCCAGGACGTTGAGCCTGGCGCCGCCAAGTTCGACGACGAGACGCACGTGAACCAAATCGTGTAGTCCCGTTCTCGTTGGCTTTTTGGGCCGGGCGTCCCGTACGTTCGGGAGCCCGGCCCGTTATTTTGAAAGGAAGTGGGGATGAACCGCTTCATCGACATCAACCCGGAGAGGTGCATCGGCTGCGGAACATGCCAGTCCGCCTGTGCCGACGCCCACCGGATGCAGGGTCTTCAAGATACGCCGCGCCTGGCGCTCGTGAAGACCGGCGGTATTTCGGCCGCCCTTGCCTGCCACCATTGCGAGGGTGCCCCCTGCGCCGAGGTCTGCCCGGTGAATGCCATCGAGCACGATGGCGATCGCATCCACGTCAAGGAGCAGGAGTGCATCGGGTGCAGGCTGTGCGCCATTGCGTGCCCCTTCGGAGCCATCCATCCCGATGGCACGTCTATCGCCGGTGTCGCAGGCATGTGCGACCCGACGCCTTCGTATCCTAAGTCCCTGAGCAGCCTGCTTACGTGGGCTCCTGGCCAGTACACCTGCGCTGTCAAGTGCGACCTGTGTGCCTTCGATCCGGACGGCCCGCATTGTGTGGCGGCGTGCCCCACCAAGGCGCTGACCGTCATGGGCGGCGCGGCCGATCGCGAGCTCGACGAGGCCAAGCGCCTGCGCTCGATCGAAAACGGTCCAGTCGTCGACGTTACCGCTGTGGCCCAGGGCCTGTCCGAGAAAGCAGAAGGGAGCGTAAACAATGGATAGCATGACGCTGTTTATCGCATCGCTTGCCGTCTCGTGCATCGGTGCGCTCGCCTCGGTTCTGCTGATCAAGGCCGATAACGCCGCCAAGACCGCCGGCTGCCTGATCGGCGCCGTCGCGGCCGTGCTGTCGTTCATCGCGGGCCTCGAGGCCGTGCTTGGCGACGTTTCGTCCCTCAACACGGTCTTCTTTTTCCCGTTCGCCCGTCTCGAGCTCTTGCTCAACGGCCTTGCGGGCCTGATCGTGGTCCTCATCTCAATCCTCGCCTTTGCGGGCTTCATCTACGGTCTGTCCTACTTCGATGAGTACCCGGGCAAGGTCGGGCGCGCCGGTTTCTTCATGAACACCTTCGTTGACTCGATGATGCTCGTCATCACCGCCGACAACGTGTTCTGGTTCCTGGTCGCCTTTGAGCTCATGTCCCTTACGAGCTACTTCCTTGTCGTTATCGAGGAGAACAAGAACTCCATTAGGGGCGGTTGGCTCTACTTCGTCATCGCGCACGTGGGCTTTGTCCTTATCATGGCGAGCTTCCTGCTCATGACCAACGGCGTGGGCGGTTCCTTCAGCTTCAGTGATTTCCGTACGCATGACTTTGGACCCGCCGTCTCCTCCGCGTGCTTCGTCCTCGCGTTCTTCGGATTCGGCGCAAAGGCCGGTATCATCCCGCTGCACTCCTGGCTGCCCCAGGCGCACCCCGAGGCGCCGTCCAACGTGTCCGCCCTCATGTCCGGCGGCATGATCAAGATCGGCATCCTGGGAATCCTCAAGGTCGGTCTCGACCTGCTCGCGGGTTCGGGCGTCCAGCTCTGGTGGGGCCTCATGGTCCTGGTCTTCGGATCCATCTCGTCGGTCCTGGGCGTCGTCTACGCCCTCCACGAGCACGACATTAAGCGCCTGCTGGCCTACCACTCCGTCGAGAACATCGGCATCATCTTGCTCGGTGTCGGCGCGTCCATGACGGCGCACGCCCTGGGCAACGACGTCATCGCGACGATCGCGCTCATGGCCGCCCTCTACCACACGCTCAACCACGCCATGTTCAAGGGCGAGCTGTTCCTCGGCGCGGGCTCCCTGCTCTATGCCACGGGTACGCGCAACATGGAGAAGATGGGCGGCCTGTTCCGCCGTATGCCGGTCACGGCCGTCTGCTTCCTCATCGGTGCCCTTGCCATCTCGGCTATCCCGCCGCTCAACGGCTTCGTTTCCGAGTGGTTCACCTACCAGTCCCTGTTCAACATCTCGACGCTCTCCGACCCGGTCGTCATGGTGTTCGCCGTCGCCTCCGCGGCCGCCCTCGCCATCACCGGTGCCCTGGCCGTCACGTGCTTCGTGAAGGCCTACGGCGTCTCGTTCGCGAGCAGCCCTCGTTCCCAGGAGGCCGCGAACGCCAAGGAGTCCCCGGCTCCGATGTTGTTCTCGCAGATGCTCCTCGCGGCCATCTGCGTGGTGCTGGGAATCGGCTCTCCCGTCATCGCCCCGGTTCTGGGCGACGTCGCCCAGAGCGTGCTTGCCGGCTCTGCCATCACAGCCACCTCGGGCGTGTCTCTGGTGAACGAGATTTCCGGTGCCGCCACCTCCACCCCCGCGATCGCCATCGCGCTCGTGGTCCTCACCGGCCTCGCGTTCGTGTTGAGGTCCTGCCTCGGCACCAAGGCCCCCGCTAAGAAGACCGACCCTTGGGCGTGCGGCTACGAGCCCAACGAGCACATGCCCGTCGTCGCCACGAGCTTCGCGTCAGACGTAGAGCTCTTCATGGGCCCGCTCTACACCCTGCGCGAGGTATGCACCAAGATCTGCTGGTCCATCGCGCACGTGTTCCAGAAGCTCACCGGTGTCGCCCAGGGCGTTGAGCCCCTGCCCGACCGCTTCCTGGTCGATGCGCCGAGCGAGGGTGCCGATAAGCTGGCCGGCCTCGCCTCCAAGATCGAGGGCGGCAACTACTCCGTATACATCTGCTACATCGTCGCGGCGCTCGTGGTCTTCCTCGTGCTCGCCGTGGTCATGGTCTAGAGAGGGGAG
>CANNPG010000142.1:0-4196 GCA_947507375.1 uncultured Collinsella sp.
CAGCTTGGCGCCCTTCTTTTTGTTAAGACCGCGCTTCTTGCGCACGATCTCGACGCGGTCCTCAAAGGGAGCGGTCACCAATACGGCAATGTGGTTGGGGTTGTTGCGCAGCAGGTAATCGGACAGACGACCCTCGATAATGCAGCTCTCGGTCTCGCCCAGGTCCAAAATCACCTGGCTCATCTTTTGGAACAACTTGTCCGAGTACGAGCGGGCGTCGTAGCGGTCGGGCAGAAACGCCATGTTCTCCACGGCCAGACGCTCGTCGTAGGCGGCCATCTTATCGAGCGGCTCGCCCGCACGCAGCGACGCGCGCACCAGCAGCTCGTTATCGTACAGCGGAATCCCTAGTTCGTTGGCAAGGATACGGCCAATCTCGTGACCCTCGGCGCCAAAGTCGCGCGCGATGGTAATGACCACGGGGCTCTTCTTGTTCTCCAGATCGCTCATCGCGATTCCTTTCTCTGTGTGACAAAGGGGCTGTCCCTTTGCCACATTCTACGCTGCCACGATACGACGTTGATATGCCCTCACCAACAGGGAAATGCCAAAGTTGAGCACAAAGTACATCGCAAACACCAGACCGTAGAGCATAAGCACCTGCGGCAGGTCGATCGCGTGGGCCATCACGACGTTTGCCGTGTACATGAGCTCGGCCACGTTAATGCCCGAAAGATACGAGCTGTCCTTGATGACAGTCGTGCACTGGCTAAACAGCGCCGGAATGATCGTCTTAAACGTCTGCGGCAGAATGATGTAGCGCATGGTGGCAAAGAAGCCAAAGCCTTGGCTCTGCGCTGCCTCAAACTGGCCGCGCGGAATCGAGTTGAGGCCGCCGCGCACAATCTCGGCCATAACGGCGCTGGTAAACAGCGTAAAGGCGATGGTCGAAATCACAATGTCCAAACCCTGCACCGTAAAGTAGATAAACAGGATCCACAGCAGGTTCGGCGTGCAACGGAACAGCTCGATATAGGCGCTCACCAAAATACGGAACGGGCGGGGCGCATAGCTTTTAACGAGCGCCAGCACCGTGCCAAAGATGAGCGAGAAAAAGATCGACAGCGCCGAGATCTCGATTGTCTTAACAAAGCCGCCCCAAATGTAGAGCAGGTTGGTCGCGTTGAAGATTTCCATGCGCTAGGCCTCCTCTACGTTGTCGAGCCCCAGCTCGGCCAGGCTCACGCCGCGCGGACGCTCCTTGGAGCGGCGCTCGAGCCACTGCACCAGCATGGCGAGCGGAAAGCAGATGATGAAGTACATAAGGCAGCAGACGATGTATCCCTGCAGGTAACCGTACAGACTCACAAAGTTGTCGGAACGGTACATAAGGTCGCCGCCGGCCACAAGCGCCAGCACCGACGTATTCTTGACCAGGTTGAGCGCCTGGTTACACAGCGGCGGCAGAATGATCTTGAATGTCTGGGGCAGCACAATGTACCAGTATGCCTGCGCACGGGTGAAGCCTTGGCTCTGGGCCGCCTCCATCTGACCGCGCGGAACCGCCTCGATACCAGTGCGGATGACCTCCGAAATGTAGGCCGCGTGATACAGGCCCACACCCAAGAAGCCCAGCACGAACGGCGCGATGCGCACCGGCTGGTCGGCACCGGTTATGGCCTGCAAAAACTGCGGACCGGCCATGTACATAAAGAGCACCTGCACGGGCAACGGAGTGTTCTGGTAAAACTCCACGTACACGCGGCTTATGGCGCGCAGCACGCGCGAGCGAGTGGTAGAGAACACACCCAGCAGCGTGCCCAGTACCAGCGACAGCAGCAGACCGGCAACGACCACCTGTAGCGTCACGCCAAAGCCCTCCCAGAAGGGCCCCATGTTTTGAAATGTCGTCGACCAGCGGTCGGCGTCAAACAATCCTTCGAGCATTTGATTCCTTCCTTGGACGATGCGCCTATACAAGACCCCAGGTCTTGACCTCTTGGTCGAGCCAGCCATCGGCCAGGCGATCGCAAATCACCTGATCGACCACGGCCGAAAGGTCGCAGCCCTTCTTGGTCGCCACGCCGTAGCCCTGCTCGCCAAACTTGACCTCGGGCTGCAGCAGCTCAACGGTCTCGTTCATGTAACCGGCCAGCGTGGAGCGGTCCATGGCAAAGACGTCGATATTGCCAGCGTCGAGCGAACTCTTGATGATGGGGTAGCCGCTAAAGGCCCTAAACTCGGGCTTACAGCTAAAGCCGTTGTCCTTGATCATCTGCTCGATCAGGCTCTGCGTGGTAGCGCCCTGGCTCACGCCAATGACCTTGCCGTCCAGATCCTCAATCGAGGTAAAGCCCGAACGCTTCTTGACCATGAGTCCCACGTAGTCGGTACGGTACGGCGTCGAGAAATCCCAGCTCTTCTTGCGCTCGTCGGTGATGGTGTAGGTCGCCGCGACCACGTCAAGTTGGCCGTTATCGATCAGCGGGCCGCGCGTCTTGGGCGTTACGTCGGTAAACTCGACAAGCTCCTGGGCACGGGCCTCCTTGTAGCTCACGCCAAAGACGGCAGCGGCGATCTGGTAGCACAAATCGACTTCCATGCCCTCAAAGCGGCCCTTGGCGGTGTCGTAATAACCGTATCCGGGAACGTCCTTCTTAACGCCGGCATTCAGATGGCCACGCGACTTGATGGCCGCAAGCTTGGACCCCTTGTCGGAGCCCTCGCCGCTGGTGGAGTTGCCGCAACCGGTAAGCGCGGTCCCCGTCAGCGCAAGCATGCCGGCGCCCGCCAGCTGCAAAAAGTGACGGCGCGACACGGCCGCCCTCGTCATATCCGTCATGTCCATCACCGCGCCTAGTGCAGAATCTTGGACAGGAACTCGCGGCAGCGCGGGTTCTCGGGGTTATCGAAGAAGTGCTCGGGCGTGCCCTCCTCCAGGATGCGGCCGTCCTCCATAAAGATGACGCGGTCGGCCACCTGGCGCGCAAAGCCCATCTCATGCGTCACGCAGATCATGGTGATGTCCTCCTGCGCGAGCTCAATCATAACGTCCAGGACTTCCTGGACCATCTCGGGGTCGAGCGCCGAGGTCGGCTCGTCAAACAGGATGATGGGCTGCTTGGTGCACAGGGCACGGGCGATGGCGATGCGCTGCTGCTGACCGCCCGAGAGATTCTGCGGATACTCGCCGGCCTTATGCGCCATGCCGACGCGCTTGAGCGCGGCGATAGCGATCTCGGTCGCCTCCTCCTTGCTCTTCTTTTGCAGCTTGATGGGCGCGAGCGTCAGGTTGCCGAGCACCGTCATGTTGGGATACAGGTTGAACTGCTGAAACACCATGGAGCTGTACTTACGAGCCATCTCCAGGTGATTCTTTTTGGTGAGCGGCGTACCGTCGATGACGACCTCGCCCGACGTGGGCTCCTCCAGATAATCGACGCAACGGATGAGCGTCGACTTACCCGAGCCGGAAGGCCCGATCATTACGAGCTTCTCGCCGCGCTTGACGGTGAGATTGATATCTTTGAGCACATGCAGGTCGCCAAAGTACTTGTTGAGATGCTTAATCTCGATCATGTCTGCCATGAATGTCCCTTCCCTGCGTTTACACGAGTTGCACTATTGTACGGAAAGAACCACGTTTCCGCAGCCCACACTACATTCCCGTAAAGAACCCGCAACCTTTAACCCACTCATTGGGGACAGGCCAGCAAAAAGGGGCGCGACCATGACGGCCACGCCCCCTCAACATCAACTATGTACCGCTCGGCCCCTACGCGAGTTTGGCGCCGACGATCTTTGCTGCTGCCGGCTTGTCGAAGTTGCCGCCGGTGGCCTTGCCCAGGGCACCCATAACCTGGCCCATCTGCTTCTTGGACGTGGCGCCCAGCTCGGCGATGACCTGCTCGATCAGAGCCTCGAGCTCCTCGCCCGAAACCTGCGCGGGCAGCAGGCTCTCCAGAATCTTGACCTGCTCGGTCAGGTTGTCGGTACGCTCCTGGTCGGTGCCGGCCTTGATGGACATCTCCAGCGTCTCGCTCGTCTGCTTAATCAGACGCTTGATCATGCTGTTGACGTCTTCCTCGGTCACATCGCGGCGCTCGTTAACCTCGATATTCTTCACCTCGGCCTTGACCTGGCGAATGATGGACAGGCGAACCTTGTCCTTGGCCTTCATGGCCGCGATCATTTCTTTCTGCAGCTCTTCGTTGGTCATCTGCAAATCCTCTCTAATTGCGTGGGCGGCGCTCGCG
>CANNPG010000143.1:0-4137 GCA_947507375.1 uncultured Collinsella sp.
GCTTTTGACCGCTTAGATGTTACAGATCGAGACGGTTACGCTGAGCTAACCATTTCATCTAAATCTGTACCACCAAAGGTGAATTTCAGCCGCTAGATGTTACAGATCGAGATAAACCCAAGGGGAGGGGCCGGTATGTCTCAATCTGTAACAGCTGGGACCGTTTTTACCGAGTAGTTGTTACAGATCGAGATTGTTTGGCCGAGTTGGGTCGCAGGGCAACACGCGGGCACAAAAGGCGGAGCCGTGTTGCCGCGACTCCGCCTTCAAGAGGATGGGTAAAGGAAACGAAATTAGCTCAGGTGCCAGATCTCGTCGTTGTACTGGGAGATCGTGCGGTCGGACGAGAAGGTGCCGGCGTTGGCGATGTTGATCAGCGCCTTGCGCATCCAAGCGTCCTGGTCCTCGTAGTCGACTAGCACGCGCTCCTTGGTCTGGATGTACTCCTCAATGTCGAGCAGAGCCATAAACCAGTCCTTGCCTATGATGTCGTCGTGCAGACGCTGCAGGCGTTCCACGTTGCCGGTCGCCATAAAGGCGGGGTTGGTGATGAAGTCCACCAGCAGTTTAATGCCGGGCTTGCGGTAGAGTGCACCGGCGTTGTAGGTGCCGTCGGCGTAGAGTTGTTCGACCTGCTTGGACGAGGCACCAAAGGTGTAGATGTTCTCGTCGCCGACAAGCTCGGCAATCTCCACGTTGGCACCGTCGAGCGTGCACAGGGTCAAAGCGCCGTTGAGCATGAACTTCATGTTGGAGGTGCCGCTCGCCTCCTTGGAGGCCAGGCTGATCTGCTCGGAGATGTCGGCGGCGGGGATCACGCGCTCGGCAGCAGTGACGTTGTAGTTCTCGATCATGACAACCTGCAGGTAGGGGGCCACATCGGGATCGTTTGCGATCCACTGGGAAAGCGTCAGGATCAAATGGATGATGTCCTGTGCGATGGTGTAGGCAGGTGCCGCCTTGCCGCCAAAGATGATGGTGACGGGGTGCTTAGGTCTGTTACCGTTCTTGATGTCGAGGTACTTCCAGATGATGTAGAGCGCGAGCATCTGCTGGCGCTTGTACTCGTGGATACGCTTGACCTGAACATCGATGATGGCGTTGGAGGGAATGGTCACACCCTGCTCGAGCGCCATGAACTGGCGCATGATGGCCTTGGCTTCGGTCTTGGTGGCAGCCAGGCGCTCAAGAACATCCTTGTCGTCAACGAACTCGGCAAGCTTGCTCAGGTCGCCGGTGCTGCGCCAATCGGTGCCGATTACATCGTCGAGCAGGCTGGCGAGCGCGGGGTTGGCGCCGTGGATCCAACGGCGGAAGGTGATGCCGTTGGTCTTGTTGGAGAACTTCTCGGGATAGATCTCGTAGAACGGGTGAAGCTCGGTGTCCTCCAGAATCTTGGTGTGGAGCGCGGCGACGCCGTTGATGGAGAAGCCAAAGTGGATGTCCATGTGAGCCATGTGGACGGTGTCGTGCTCGTCGATGATGGCGACGCGCGGATCATCGTGCTCGGCCTTGGCAACCTCGTCGAGCTTGACGATGATGTCGGCGATGGCGGGCGAGACCTTCTGCAGGCTGGCGAGCGGCCACTTCTCGAGTGCCTCGGCAAGGATCGTATGGTTGGTGTAGGCGACCATGGAGCGCACGATGGTAACGGCCTCGTCAAACTCGATGTCGTGCTCGGTGGTGAGCAGGCGGATGAGCTCGGGAATGACCATGGTGGGGTGCGTGTCGTTGATCTGGACCACGGCGTAGTCGGCCAGATCGTGCAGGTTGCTGCCGCGCTCGACGGCCTCGTCGATCAGGAGTTGGGCGGCGTTGCTCACCATGAAGTACTCCTGGTAGATACGAAGCAGGCGGCCCTGCTCGTCGGAATCATCCGGATAGAGGAACAAGGTGAGGTTCTTGGCGATCTTCGTCTTATCGAAGTCGATGGAGCTGCCGGGGACCAGGCCGTCGTCGACACTTGCCAGGTCAAACAGACGCAGGCGGTTCTTGGTGGGCTGGCCGTAACCGGGCACATCGATGTTGACGAGCTTGGAGGTGACGGCAAAATCGCCAAACTCGACGGTGTAGGAGCGGTCGTCATCGATCAGGATGTCCTGCTCGCCAAGCCACTCGTCGGGGACGGCCTTTTGCTGGTTGTCGGAAAAGCGCTGACGGAACAGGCCGTAATGGTAATTGAGGCCCACACCGTCACCGGTAAGGCCCAGCGTGGCAATGGAATCCAGGAAGCACGCGGCCAGGCGACCCAGGCCGCCGTTGCCCAGCGACGGTTCGACCTCAAATTCCTCAATCTTGTTGAGGTCGTGGCCGGCAGCGGTGAGCTGGTCTTTGACCTCGGCATAGATGCCAAGGTCGATCATGTTGTTGATCAGCAGTTTGCCAATCAAAAACTCAGCAGAGATGTAATAGAGCTTTTTCTTGCCATTGTTGAGCGGGCAGGCGGCGGAGCGCTCCTGTACGAGCTTGACCAGCAGTTTGTAAATGCGGCGGTCATCGAGTTGCTCGAGCGAAGTTCCAAAGGACTGCTCGGCAAGATCCGCAAGATCGATACGGGGCATGTTTCCTCCTGTGGTGAGTTGACGACATGTCAGAAATTCAAAAGAAGCCCGCGCGAGGGGATTGGGGTGGCCTCGCGCGGGAAAAGCGGTCGCGTCCGCACGGTGGGGTGGGGTCGGGCGCGGTAGCTCCTATTGAGGAAGCTCGATTTCGGCTTCCGACGGGATGCGGAAGTAGGTCTCGGTCCAGTCGGTGAGTTTGTGCTCGAGCTCGCGGGTGATGGCGCCGTCGAGCATGCGCCAGGTCCAGTTGCCGCCCAGCGTGGCAGGGGTGTTGATGCGCGCCTCGTTGCCCAAGTTGAGCAGGTCCTGCATGGTGTAGATGCACGTGTCGCTCACGCTGGCGGCGATGGTGCGATTGAGTGCATCTGCCATGGGTTCGCCGGCCTGCTGATGGGTGTACAGGGCTGCCTGCTCGCGCTGACGCGGGGTGGCCGTTCCCTCAAACCAACCGCGCGCCGTTTCGTTGTCGTGGGTGCCCACATAGGCGACGGTGTTGGCGATGTAGTTATGCGGCAGGTAGTACGAGTTGGTGCCCTCAAAGGCAAACTGCAGGATCTTCATGCCGGGGAAGCCCGAGTTGTCGCGCATGTCGATGACGCCGGGGGTGAGGAAGCCCAGGTCCTCGGCGATAATGGGCAGCGTGCCGAGCTTTTCCTCGAGTGTCTTGAAGAACTTGAGGCCGGGACCCTGCGTCCACGAACCGTAGGACGAATCGGGCGAGGAGAACGGCACCTCCCAATAGGCTTCGAAGCCGCGGAAGTGATCCAGGCGGATGACGTCGTACATGTCGAGTGCGGCGCGAATGCGGCCCTCCCACCAGGAGAAGCCGTCGGACTCCATGGCGTCCCAGTCGTAGATGGGGTTGCCCCAGTACTGGCCGGTGGCCGAGAACTGGTCGGGCGGCGTGCCGGCGACGCTCACGGGATTGCCGACGGCGTCGATCTTAAAGAGCTCAGGTGTCGCCCACATCTCGACGGAGTCACGCGAGACATAGATGGGCAAATCTCCGATGATGAGAATGTCGCGCTCGTTGGCATAGGCCTTGAGGCGGCTCCACTGGCGATCGAAGAAGTACTGCGTCATCTGGTGGTAGAGCATACGCGCCGGATGGTCGGCGCAGACCTTGGCGGAAGCCTCGCCGCGGGTGCGGAGCTCCGCGGGCCACTCCCAAAACGCCTTGAGACCGCACTCCTCTTTGACGGTCATGAACTCACAGTAGGGGATGAGCCAGTCCTCGTTGGCCTGGATAAAGTCATCGAAATCGGCCGGCTTGTCGGCGGCAAAGCGCTCGGCGGCGCGGTCGAGAATCTGTCGGCGGCCGCCAAAGATGGCACCGTAGTCGACGTTGCTGGGGTCAGAACCCAGGTGCACGCCATCGATATCGCGCTGCTCCAGATACCCTGCCTCGATAAGCTCGGCAAAGTCGATAAAGTTGGGGTTGCCTGCGCGGGCCGAGAACGACTGATAGGGCGAATCGCCATAACTGGTCGCCGTGAGGGGCAGAATCTGCCAGTAATGTTGTTTGCACGAGGCGAGAAAATCGACCAAGCCGTAGGCATTCCAGACAAAGCCACCG
>CANNPG010000144.1:0-4116 GCA_947507375.1 uncultured Collinsella sp.
CGGGAACATATATAGATAAGCGAGATCTTGAGCAATTGCTGAGCGATGTTGCCGACGGAACAGTCACCCCGGCAGTCGCCCTCACGCGCATCCAGACGGCGCCAACCGCCGATCTGGGTTTTGCGCAGCTCGATCTTTCGCGCGGAGTGCGCCAGGGAGCCGGCGAGGTTGTCTACGGTGCCGGTAAAACCGCCGAGCAAATTGCCGCCATTATCGAAGCGCTGCGCGATGCCGGCCAGGAGCGCATCCTGGTCACGCGCCTGGATGCCGAAAAGGCAGCCCGCACCTCGGAGCTCCTCGGCAACGGCATCGACCTGGGATATGTCCCGGACGCGCAGCTCGCCCTCGTGGGCGGCAAGCCCTCCCCTACCGGCAACGGACGCATCGTCGTCGCCTGCGCCGGCACGAGCGACCTGCCCGTCGCCGAGGAAGCCGCGTTGACGGCCGAGTTCTATGGCAACGAGGTCGACCGCCTCTACGACGTAGGCGTCGCCGGCCTGCACCGCCTACTCGCGCATGCCGAGGAACTTGCCCAGGCACAGGTGGTCATCGCCATCGCCGGCATGGAGGGCGCGTTGGCGAGCGTTATCGGCGGCCTGGTGAGCTGTCCGGTCATCGCCGTTCCCACCAGCGTGGGCTACGGCGCAAGTTTTGGTGGCGTAGCCGCACTGCTCGCCATGCTCAACTCCTGTGCCAGCGGCGTATCGGTCGTCAATATCGACAACGGCTTTGGCGCCGCTTACCAGGCAAGTCTTATCAATCATCTGAGCGCCGGCACACCCCGCGCCCGCTAAGGAGCATTCCATGTCCAATCATCAGCACACGCTTATCATCGACGGCACCTCGGGCATCAGCGGCGATATGACCGTCGCGGCCCTGCTCGACCTGGGCGCCAGCGAGGAGCACCTGCGCGAACAGCTCGCCACACTGCCGGTCGACGGCTTTACGATCGCCGTCACGCGCGTAAACAAGCATGGCATCGACGCCTGCGATTTCGACGTTCAGCTGGCAGAAGAGCTCGAGAACCACGACCACGACATGGCATGGCTCTACGGCAACGAAGCAGCTGCCGAGCACACGCACGAGCACGAGCACCACCATCATGACCATGACGAGCATGAGCACTGCCATGAGCATGACCATGAGACCCACGGCCATGGCCACGAGGGTCACCATCACGCCCACCACCATCACCACCGTTCTTTGGCGGACGTCACCGCCATCATCGACGGCTCGCAGTTAAGCGATGGCGCCAAGCGTCGTGCGCACGCCATCTTTACCGCGCTCGCCGCCTCCGAGGCCAAGGCCCACGGCAAAACGCCCGAGACCGTCATGTTCCACGAGGTAGGCGCCGTCGATTCCATCGTCGACGTCTGCTCTGTCGCCATCTGCCTCGATGACCTGGGCATCGAGGATATTGTCGTCGAGTCGCTCTCCGAGGGCCACGGCACCATCCACTGTGCCCACGGCCTCATGCCCATTCCCGTCCCCGCTGTCGTCAACCTGTGCCAGGCGGGCAATATCGCCCTCACGCCTGCACCGGTCGCCGGCGAGCTCGTGACGCCCACGGGCGCCGCCATCGTCACCGCGCTGCGTACGTCCGACCAACTGCCCTCACGCTACCGCATCGAAGCCGTCGGCTACGGCGCTGGCAAGCGCCCCTACGAGGGTTGCTCCGGTACGCTCCGCTGCCTGCTCGTTCACGCGGACGCATAGCCATGGATGCCCGCAAGGCAAAAAGCCGCGCTGCCATCGTTTCGGCGTTCTCCGAGCTGCTGCGCGAAGAGGACTACGGCAAGATCACCGTCGGCGACATCATCGCGCGCGCCCACGTAGGCCGCGCGACATTCTACGGCCTCTTTAAGAGCAAAGACGACCTACTGTCCGAGCTCGTGAGCGACATCTGCACCCACGCCCTCGACGACGATGGTACGCCGCTCGACGACCCACTCGTGCAAGTCGAGCATATCCTCAACAACCTCTGGGAACGCCGTCAGGGCGTTCGAGCCCTCGTAGCCGGCGCCGGCTCACGCGTCTTCGCCGACTGCCTCCGCAAGACCATCATGTCGCGCGCAGCCGAAACCGTCCCCGTCGACCCCGCAGGCCCCGCCGCCACCATGGACCGCAGCTTCTTACTACACCACATAGCCTCAAGCTTCGTAGGAATGGTCCAATGGTGGGCCTGGCACAACTTCCAAGCAGCCAAAGCCGACGTAGCCAAAGACTACCTATCAGCCATTAAGCCCCTCTTCAACTAAGTAAGAACCTCATCCCAAAGCATCGCCCCAACCCAGGCCGCCACGCATCCCAAAGCGTCACTCGCACTTCAACGCCCCTACCAGCAACAAGCCCCTCCCATCCAAATTCAGATATATATGTCGGGTTGCTTGTTCCAACGCGACTAAGATCCCGCAGCTGGCCGCATGGGGTAACTTCCCAGCGCATTCCGCAGGACGCAAAAAGGCTCGACGCACGAAGTGCGCAGCGAGCCTTTTTGCATGTCCGAGGACGCGCTGGGAAGTTACCCCATGCGGCCAGCGGACAACTATGTAGCCTCAGACTAGAACATGCCCAAGAAACCATGCACAAACAGCGCGGCCAGAGCGGCACCGACAAACGGCGCGATGCCAGGAACGAGCAGACCGTACTTCCAGTTGTTGTCGGCCTTGTTCTTGATCGGCAGCACCTGATAGGCCATGCGAGGACCAAGGTCACGAGCCTGGTTCATGGCGAAGCCGGTGATACCGCCCATACCCATGCCAACAGCCCAAACGATCAGACCGACGCAGATGGCGAGCATCAGGACGTTCTCGCCAGCACGGTTAGCAGCAGCAAGGATGGCGCTGATGAACACAAAAGTGCAGATAGCCTCGCAGAAGAAGTTGCGGGCATAGTTCGTACCCTCGGTGGTGGGGTTGGTCGAGAAGATGTTGCGCTGAGCAATGGGATCGATGACACCATCGGAAGCCTTGAACTCATCGGCATACATCAACCACGCGATCACGGCACCCGCAAAGCCGCCGAGCATATCGGCAATCATGAAGGGAATGCAGCTGCTCCACGGCACCAGGCCTACGATGCACTGGGCAAGCACCATGGCGGGGTTCATGCACACGGCGCCGCCAAAGATAAACAGAGCAACCGAGATGCCAAAAGACCAGGTGGTGATGGCAAACATGTGGCCGGAGCCCTGATACTTGGTGCCCTTAAGCACGGTATCGCAGTGTACGCCCACGCCAAAGATGATCATGAGGGCCGTTGCGCCGAATTCGCAGAGGAGTTTGGTAAGCATAAAACCTTATCTTTCTTGTCGGTTATAAACGATTCGTTTAGGCCGCGCACTAGTGCTGCGCGACGACAACGCCCAGGCCATCGGGAATGACGGCAACCTTGGCATCGGCACCCTTCATCTCAAAGGCGAGCTTGAGCGCCTCCTCGATAGTGTTGACCGGCGTCATGTGCATATCCTTGAGCATCTGGTGATCGCACAGGTCGGTGACCATGATCACGGGATGATGCGCCAGGATGCGGGCGAAAATCTGGCTCGTCCACTGGTCGGGCAGGGTCTCGTCCTTAGGACGGTCGATGCAAGCGCGCTCAAACTCCGCCGGATCGTTGTCGGCGATGTTGTGATAAAAGCCCTCGCCACCGTGACCGTCGGCACAACCGGCGACGTCGATGATCACGCCACCCTCGGGAAGCGTAGCCTCGGCAGCGCACATGCCCTTCACGGCCTGATAGATGTTCTGATCGAGCGGGTAGCCGCCGTTGGTGGTGATGGCAATCTCGCACTCGACGGGCTCAACGCCGGCAAGGCTCTTCACGAACTCGCAGCCAGCCTCGTGCGCCTTGTGGATATCGCCGGCAAAGGAGCCGATGACCTCGTGCTTGCCGTTGAGCACCACGTTGAGCACAAAGGCAAGGTGAGCCATCTCGGCGGCAGCAAACATGTCCTCGCTCACGTGGTTGTGGCACAGGTTGCCGGCACGCGAGTGGGAATCATTCACAAACTGACCGTTGTGGTTGTACATGATGGTCTTGTAGCTGGCGATGCCAGGCAGGACGGACTTGCGGCTACCAGAGAAACCGGCAAAAAAGTGCGGCTCAATGAAGCCC
>CANNPG010000145.1:0-4104 GCA_947507375.1 uncultured Collinsella sp.
TCCCTACACGACGCTCTTCCGATCTGGCATCAATACAGGAGGGCTCATGCCGGGCTTGGGAACAATCATCAACGTTGTGCTTTTAGTTGCGGGCGGTCTTTTGGGATTAGCGGGCGGCCGCTTCATCACACCGCGCATCCAAGACACGCTCATGAAAGCATCGGGGCTGTGCGTCCTGTTTATCGGCCTTGGCGGCACCATGCAAAAGATGCTCCTTATCGATGGGAAGGCGCTAGCGACCACCGGCACCACCATGCTCATCGTCTCATTTGCGCTCGGTTCGCTCATCGGCGAGGCCGTCAACTTGGAAGCCGCCATCGAGAACCTTGGCGAATGGCTCAAGCGCAAGACCGGCAGTGAGGGCGATAACGAGTTCACCAACGCTTTTGTCTCGACTTCACTCACCGTGTGTATCGGCGCCATGGCAATTGTGGGATCGATCCAGGACGGCCTGCTCGGCGACTGGTCAACGCTTGCCCTCAAGGGCGCACTGGACTGCATCATCGTCTGCACCATGACGGCGTCGCTCGGACGCGGCTGCATCTTCTCGGCCCTGCCCGTAGCCGTGTTCCAGGGGACGATCACGTTGTTTGCCGGCGCGCTCTCCCCCATCATGACCACAACAGCCCTCAACAGCCTTTCGCTCGTAGGCTCCATGCTCATCTTCTGCGTCGGCGTCAACCTCATCCGTCCTCAGACCTTCCGCACGGCCAATATGCTTCCCTCCGTCGTCATCGCCGTCATCTACGCCCTCCTGTTCTAAATCTATCAACGCAGCGGTATCTCGAACATCTGTTTGATGCTGTGCTATGATATGAGGTCACCGTAGCTGCGTTCGAGGTGAGGAGCGGTGGCCGACCAGGACATCAAGATGCTCATCGAGCGCATTATGGCCGAGGCCCGAACCCATCAGTCTGCCCGCTTCTCACATGAAGTCTACGCAGACGAGCCGATTCTCAAAACCGGCCGACAGATGCAGAATTTCCTCCCCGACCAATACCGTAAAATGCGCGAGATATCGCGCTGGCAGGATGACCCCAAAGGCGGCGCAGGTCGCTGGCTTTCGGAAGCCGAGCTTTTCTACCGCCAGGGCCTGCTGATGGCCGACTTTGAGGACGACTGTCCCTACAACGGCACCTTTAAGTCGTACTTTCCCACCTACAACGCCATGAGCGACCGGCAGTTGCGCGGCTACTTTACCTGGCGTGCCCAAGTGCGCCGCGGAACCGTCGAGGAAACGTCTACGTCCTTTGCCTTTCTGTATCTCTATGAGCTGATCTGCGGCATTGGCGTAGATGACCCGCTCGACGGTTTTAACAAGATCAAGGCCTTTTGGGATGTCTATCGCGCCTTCGAGCCCGGCATTGATCGGTTTGCACGCGTGTGGTTGCAGGATTACGCCGTATTCCATGGGCTCGACCCCAAGCTGCTTCGTGACTCTAAAACCGTCATGTTCGATAACGCCCTTATCGAGCTGCGGCGCGCGGCACGAGACCTTGTACCGGCACCGGCACCGTCCGACCAGACCCCCAAACGTCGCAAAACCTCCGAGCCCACGCTCCCCCTTCCGCCCGATGAGGTGCGCGAGGAGCGACTCATGGCCGCCATCAACGCCCTCTCCACGTACAACCTAAGTAACTCGCGGCTCGACCGCAGCCACCACCGCGATCTGCGCCACGCGGCATGCGCCGTGTATGTCCGCATGGCGCGCTACTATGACTCGCACCGAAAGACCGGCATCGTGGCGAGTTTATTTGGGGAGGAGACGGCCATGCCCTACACCATGTTTGCCTCGGCCGTATTCTTTGCGCCCGAGCGCCACGAGGACTGCGAATATCGCCTGGATCCTATCCATATCTACCGTTGCCAAAACGGCTTTTGGGAATGCATGCGCATCCACGGTAGTAGGCAAAAGAGCAGCAAGCTCGGTGAAATGATGCGCGCCTGCGACCAACGCCTGCGCCTGGCGCTGGACCCCGCCCATCCCCTTAAGGAAGAAAAGGTCCCCAAATATCTGGCCAAAATTATCGATGACGAGATTGTGGCATGGCTTTCGTGGGACGCCGCACACCAGCCCGTCAAGATCGATATCGATCTGAGTCAGCTGGGGCACATTCGGAGCGCCGCTGCGCAAACGCGCGAAGCGCTTTTGATCGACGAAGAGCGCGAGGACGATGTGCCCACAGAGGTCGATACGGCGGAATCCGAGCAACCGGAAGCCAAGCCTGCGACCGACGCGATGGCCGAGCCGATCGCGGCGCCTACGGAGCGCAACAAAGCCGACGAGCCAACCATTTCCACCGAACAGTTTGGCGTCGTGGCACCGCTCCTCGCACCGACGCCAGCGGTCGTATCGACTGCACCCGCTGGCACCGTAACCGAACTCGCGCCTGCCGCAACCGCGTATCTGCGCGCACTGCTCGAGCAAAACGCAGCGCAAGCGACATCGGCAGTGGCGCACTCGGACCAGAGCGAGGACATGCTCGTCGATAGCATCAATGAGGCGCTCTTTGACCTGGTGGGTGACACCGTAATTGAATTTGGCGCGGCAGGACCGCACATTATCGAGGACTACGAAGCAGACGTGAGAGGATACCTAGACTATGAGTGATACCGCATCCGCAGCACCCCGCGTGCCCAAACGCGTCGCCGCCGTTATCCTTAACTCGCTCAAGGGCGGCGTGGTCCCGCGCATCGGCCTTCCCTATATCACCGTGGGTCGCGAGGTCGAGATTCGCGCCCTGCTCACCGATTTGAGTCTCATCGCCGATGGCGGCGCGAGCTTCCGCTTCTTAGTCGGTCGTTACGGCGCCGGCAAGAGCTTTTTGCTCCAGACCATCCGCACGCACGCCATGGGCGAGGGATTCGTCGTCGCTGATGCCGACCTGTCGCCCGAGCGCCGCCTGCAGGGCGGTCAGGGACAGGGCCTTGCCACCTACCGCGAGCTCATCCGCAATATATCGACCAAGACGCGCCCTGAGGGCGGTGCGCTCAACCTTATTCTGGATCGCTGGGTCGCCTCGTGCGCCGACGTCGACGAGTCGGTCGTCAATGCCCAACTGGCCCCGCTCGAGGAGATGGTCCACGGCTTCGACTTCACCCGCATGCTCCGCCGCTATCGCACGGCCGTATCCGAGGGCGACGAAGAAGCCATGAGCCGCGTGACCAAATGGATCCGCGGCGAATACCGCACCAAGAGCGAGGCCCGCGCCGAACTGGGGTCCTCAACCATCATCAGCGATGACGACTGGTACGACTACGTCAAACTCATCGCGCGTTTTTTGGTCTGCAGCGGATACAAGGGCATGCTGGTGCTCATCGACGAACTCGTGAATCTGTACAAGATTCCCAACGCGATCACGCGCCAATACAACTACGAGAAGATCCTGACCATGTACAACGACACGCTCCAGGGCAAGGCGCAGTACCTGGGCATGATTATGGGCGGCACGCCAACCTCCATCGAAGACCGCCGCCGCGGCGTGTTCTCCTACGAGGCTCTGCGCAGCCGACTCGCTCAGGGTCGCTTTGCGCGCGAGGACCTTAAGGACATGCTCGCGCCCATCATCCGTCTGCAGCCACTCACCTACGAGGAGCTGCTGGTGCTGATCGAAAAACTCATGCAAATTCACGCCGGCTACTTTGGCTGGACGCCCACGCTTACCGAGAACGACTTGGTGGACTTCCTCAAGATCGAGTTCGGTCGCGTGGGAGCCGACACGCATCTGACGCCGCGTGAAGTCATTCGTGACTTTATCGAGCTGCTCGACATCCTATGCCAAAACCCCGACGCCAACGTGGCCGAGCTGCTGCAAAGCGTTGGTGGCGACGCGCTGGCGCCGGCAGCCGCAACAGGCGACACCGGCACCGCAGACGGCGACCGTAACTTCGCCGAATTCACCATCTAACCTGCCAAAAAGGGACAGGTTTATTTTGGCAGGTTTTATCTGGGCAAACGCTGAGGCAGTAATGCAGCAAACCATTGCCAGCCGCGTTGAGAAGTTCGTATTTGAGGGGAGGTCCCGTGAACGCCTTTGACCGATATGCTCCGTTTATCCAAGACTTCATCTACTCCCACGATTGGGAGAGTCTACGCTCTATCCA
>CANNPG010000146.1:0-4094 GCA_947507375.1 uncultured Collinsella sp.
GGCAATGACCGGTAGCACGCCCTGAATCACCGGATAGTCTCGACGCTCGATAGAGCTCGTGACCAGCTGGCCCAAACCGGGGATGTTAAAAATGGCCTCAGTCACCACGGCACCCGTAATCAGGGCGCCAAAAGAACAGCCGACCGAGGTGAGAATCGGCAGTGCTGCGTTGCGCAGGGCATGGGCCAGCACCACGCGAACCTCGGAGACGCCCTTGGCACGCGCCGTCTTGACGCAGTCGAGCTGCATGGCCTCGATCACGCTCGCACGCGTCATGCGCATGAGCAGCGCGGCCTGAACACATCCAAGCGATATGGCCGGCAACGCAAGATAGCGTAAATGGCTGAACCAGCCCTTCGATAGCGGCGCATAGCCGGCCACCGGGAACACGCGCAACGTGACGGCAAACAGCCACATAAGCATGAGCGCCATCAAAAAGCCGGGTATCGCCACGCCCAAAAGAGCAACGACACGCAAGACCGCGTCGGTGCGCGACCCATGTTTGAGGGCAGCTACGACGCCGCAGGGCAGTGCAATCAACAGCGCGATGAGCTGTGCCAGAAGCGCGAGCGATAGCGTGGGGCCAAAGTGCTCGGCGATCGCCTGCGTGACGGGCTGGCGCATAAAATACGAATCGCCCAGGTCGCCGGTAAGCACGCCGCCCATCCACTCAACGTAGCGCTGCGGCAGCGGCTCGTTGAGTCCCAGACTATCGTTGACGCGCTCGATCTGGTCGGCCGTAGCCTCCATGCCGAGCATCGAAGAGGCCGGGTCACCCGGTGTGAGATAGATAATCAAAAACACGACGACCGAGATGATGAGCATCACCGGAACCATCGCGCCTATACGTTTGAGCGTGTACTTCAACATGCGAGGCGTCTATTTCCCCTCTGAACGTGGACAGGGCGTGGCGGCCACAGGGGACCAGACCCCTCCAGCCGCCACGTCATCTATTGCATTACTCCGGACGCTTGGCGTTCCAGATGATGGCGCCGTCGAGCACCTCGACGTCCTCGACGTCTGCCTGGGTGCCCGTGATGGAAGCGTAGTGGCAAAGCGGCTCGATGACGGCGATCTCATAGAGGCGCTCCTGAGCCTCGGCCCACTTCTTGGCCGCGGCGTCGGTGTCCTTGGCGGTGCGGGTCTCGGCCACGAGCTTGAGCGCCTTCTCGTCGGACAGGCCATAGAAGGCCTTGGAGACCGAAAGGGACTGGGCCGGGATGGGCTTGTAGTTGGTGGAAGCCACAAAGAGGTCCCACTGCTCGGGCTTGCCGGAGCGGATGTCCATAAAGGTCGCGAACTCGTAGCTGTCGACCTCGGCGGTGAAGCCGGCCTTCTCGAGCTGCTCCTGCAGCGCGACGGTGGCGTTGTACATATCCTTGTAGTCGGGGGTGGTCAGCAGCTTGACCGTCTCACCGGCATAGGAGGTCTTGGCCAGGGCCTTCTTGGCGGCCTTGGCGTCGGCCTGGTTAAAGTACTTCTTGCCCGCGTCGGTCGCCCACTGAGTGTTCTCGGGGTTGCCAAGGTTGGGATCGATATTGAAGAGCTCCTTCTCGCCATAGGCGGCAAGAGCGGCCGCCTCGCAGTCGATAGCCATGAGGGCGCACTTGCGGATCTCCTCGTCGGCGAAGATGCCCTCGTTCATGTTGAGGAAGGCGGTCAGAACGCCGGCGTTATGGGTGTAGAGCTTGACGTCGTCGTTGCCGTCGAAGTCGTGGTAGTTCTCGGTGGGAATCTCGCCAGCGATATCGTACTCGCCGGTCTCAAACCCGCTCACGCGCGTGGAGGCCTCGGTCACGAACTGATAGTAGATGTCCTTGGTGGGCGCGGAGACCTTGCCGGTGTAGCCCGAAGCCTTGCCGTGGGCGGCGACATAGTCCTCGTTGCGGGTGAGATGGATGTACTGGTCCTGCTTCCACTCCACCAACTTGTAGGCACCGGTACCCACGTACTCGGTCACGCCGGTATCGCCCGCGGCCTCGATGACCTCGGAGGGGAAGATGCCCGGATACTGGGAGTGGTTGCCCAGGATGATCAGAAAGTCAACGGCGGGCTCGGTCAGCGTGCAGGTGACCTCGTGGTCGCCCGAGGCGGCGAAGGTGGCGCCGGGCAGCAGGCTCGCGGCGCGGTCGTTGACGGTGAGCCAGCGGTTCATCGAGGCCACGACGTCCTCGGAGCCAAACTCCTTGCCGTTGTGGAAGGTGACGCCCTCGCGCAGCTTGATGGTGTAGGTCAGGCCGTCGTCGGAGACCTCATAGCCCTTGGCCAGCACGGGCTGGGGCTCGTAGTCGCTATCGAGGCCAAAGAGCGGCTCGACGACGTTGCAGATGATGTCCATGGTCACAAGCGACGACGTGGTGTGCGGATCGAGACCGTCCGGGCTCGCCGGTAACGCGATCTGCAGCTCGTCGCGATACTCCACATCTTGGCCGGAGGCAGCGGCGCTACCGCTCTCGGCGCCCGAACCGCCGCAGCCGGTGAGCCCGAGGCCCGCCATGACGCACAGGGCAGCGGAGCCGGTCAGAAAACCGCGACGGGAAACGCCCGCCTTGAAAAGGTCGTTGTTCATTGAGTTCCTTTCGTGTCTGAACAAACGGACAGAATCTGCCGGGACGGCGAAAATCCCCACCCCGGCAGTTATGCGAAGCCGATCGGCGCCCTGCGGTGCATCCGGACACCAACCGGCATGACAACAGAGAAATCCCTATCGCGTGGATAGGAACACCCGGCGGCGCAGCTTGGCGCAGGTGCGGCTAAATCGTCTCGAGGAAGGCCTCGATGCGGGTCTGGAGCTGACCGGCATCCTCGCCGGCGTAGTCGGTCGTGATGTGCATAAACGGGATGCCCGCCTCCTCGGCGGCCTTCTCCACGGCAAACGACTCCATCTCGTAGAGCGTGCAGAACTGCAGGGCCACGTCGACGATGCCGTCGGCATGCAGGTCCTTGGCCATCTGGACAATGTCCTTCATACGCTGGTCGTTGGGCGTAAAGACGGCGCAGTTGATCTTAAAGTAGCGCTCGGCGATGGCGTCGAGCATCTCGTCGACCGTCTCGCCGGACTCGTCGACCAGGTCCTTGTAGTAGCGCGAACCCGTGCAGGACTCCTCGCCTACCACAACGCCGCCGGCCTTCTCGATGAGGTTGAACAACTTCCAGTTGGGCACGGCCATGGGCGTGCCGGTGTACAGGATGCGCTTGGTCCCCTTTGGCGCCACGCCCTCGCCGGCCTCGACACGCTGCTCGCACTCAGCCGCCATATCGTTGATGGCTCCGGTCAGACGCGGCGTGTCGTCCATAAAGGCGGCCTGAACGGTCAGCAGGCTATCGAGACCGCTGATGGGCGCCGGGTCGGCAGCGCGCGTGGCTGCGAGGCGCTGCAGGGCGCGACGCTTCTCATTGACGGCGTGGATGGCGGCCTTCAGATGCTCGGGCGTAATCTTGACGCCGCACTCTTCCTCGATCTTGGCGGCGAGCTTCTTGACCTCGGCCTTCCAGGTCACGAGCGTCGACTCGTCGTGTACGTTGGGAATATCCATGACGTACATGTTCTTTTGTGTGGCAAAGAACTCGTAGGCCTTTTTCTTGCCGTCGCAGGTGTTCTCACCCACCACCAGGTCACTCGACTCAATGTAGGGGCAGACCTCGCCCAGCTTAAAGCCGGCAAAGCTCTTGATGAGCGGGCAGGTGTTGCGCGGCAGATGCTCCTCGACCTTGTCGGTCGCCCAGTCGGCACCCGAGCACAGACCAACGGGAATGCCGTCACAGGCAAGTACGATCTCCTCGGGCACGTACACACAGAACGAACCGACGATCTTGGTGGCCTCGCCGGCCTCCTTCTTGTCGAGCATCTCCTTAATACGGCCGCTGTGGATGTTGGTGGCGACAAAATCCAGGTAGGACGTGGACTTGGGGCGATTGCTCTGCGTCAGGAACATGTCGCCGTACATCTGGCCCACGGCGCCCAGCAGCATGTCGTGGTCGGCAAGATTCATGCCGAGGCTCTCCCACATCGGATGGAAATCAAATTCTTCAGCCATGACGGTTCCCCTCTCGAATCAAAAATGAATAGCTACGGTATTGCTGCACGGTGGGTG
>CANNPG010000147.1:0-4091 GCA_947507375.1 uncultured Collinsella sp.
TCTTCAGGGGGATTCGAATGTCTCGTTCTGTAACATCTGGACGGACAAAAGGTCTCTTTCTGTTACAGATTGAGACAAAGGTCTGGGACTAAGATGTCTTATCTAGATCTGTAACAGTTAGACGGGAATTCGGGCCCTAGATGTTACAGATTGAGATAATCGCGCCGCGAAAAATAAAAACCTCCGCAGGGGTGCTTCCCTTGCGGAGGTTTTTTACTCGTTGAGTAGTCTTACGGCTTCGGCGGCCATGTTCTCGACCGTCATGCCGTTCTGCGCGAGCAGCTCGTTGGGGTCGTAGCGGTCGGGGAAGCCCTTGGCGATGCCAAAGGTGCGCGTGCGCACAGGCGTGCAGGCCAAGTGGCACGCGACACGCTCGCCCCAGCCACCGTCCAAGATGCCGTCCTCGAGGGTGACGACAACGCGATGCTCGGCGGCAAGGCTGTCGAGAAACTCGCGGTCAAGCTCGGTTGCAAAGCGCGGGTTGACGAGCGTGGCCTCGATGCCGTACTCGGCAGCCAAGCGGTTTGCCACGCGCTCGCCCAGCTCAAAGAAATCGCCAAGCGCGAGCACGGCAATGTCGCGGCCCTGACGCGCGACGTTGTAGCGCACGACGCTGTAATCGGCGCCCTCGGCGGGCGCCAGATCGGGACGGCTTACCAGGCCGATGCCCGGTACGCGGATCGCTACGGGATGCTCGCGATGGTCGAGCGACCAGCTCAGCATGGACAAGTATTCTTCCATGCAGACCGGTGCCAGGTAGCGCATGTTGGGAAGTCCGCCCAGCATGGAAATATCAAAGAACGAGAGGTGTGTCTCGGACGTGGTGCCAAAGACCGAAGCACCAAACACCAGGATGGTTGCGGGGGCGTCGTTGAGGCACAGGTCGTGCCACAGTTCATCGTAGGCGCGCTGCAAAAACGTGCCGTATGCGCCAAAGACCGGCTTGGCGCCGGCGCTGGCGAGCGCGGTGGCAAAGGTGACGGCGTGCTCTTCGGCAATGCCCACGTCGACAAACTGCTTGCCTGCCGCGGTGCGAAGCTCGGGCGTAAAGCCCATGATATAGGGCGTGGCAGCCGTGATGGCGACAACCTGCGGGTCGTTCGCGATAGCGGCGTTGAGTGCCTCGCCCGTAATATCGGCATAGGTGCGCGGTGCGGGTTCGCTCGGGTGGCCCGGGCAAAGTTTGCGGCCGGTTGCCATATCGAAGGGCCCCACATGATGCCAGTGCTCCGGGTCGCTCTGGGCCGGCTCAAAGCCTTTGCCCTTGGCGGTGGAGACGTGCAGCACGATGGGATGATCGATATCGCGCAGCTCCTGCAGCGTATCGACCAGCGCTTGGACATCGTTGCCGGCGTCCAGGTAACGATAGTCGAGCCCCAGCGCGCGGAAAACGTTGCGCTCGCAGGTGCCGTTGCTGGCGCGCAGCTCGGCCAGATTGCGATACAGACCACCGTGGTTTTCGGCAATGGACTGGTCGTTATCGTTGACGATAATGACCAAGTTGCTGTCGAGATCGGCGGCATTGTTAAAGCCCTCAAACGCCAGACCGCCCGAAAGCGAGCCGTCGCCAATAACAGTAATGACGTTATACGTGTCACCCGCCAGGTCGCGCGCGTGGGCAAGACCGCAGCCCAAGCTCACCGAGGTCGAGGTGTGACCCATGGCAAACAGGTCATGCTCGGACTCGTCGGGATTGGCAAAGCCAGAGGCCTCGCCATAACGCTCCGGATTGATATAGGTGTACGCGCGCCCGGTCAGCGCTTTGTGTGCGTAGGTCTGGTGCGACACGTCGAAGACAATTTTGTCGGTGGGGGAGTTAAACACGCGGTGGAGCGCGACCGTGAGCTCAACGACGCCCAGGTTGGGGGCAACGTGTCCGCCGACAGCGGCGGAGCTTTCGAGGATGGCGTGGCGAATCTCGTCGCAGAGCTGCGGGAGCTCGGCGCGATTAAGAGCCTTGACGTCCTCGGGCGTTGTCGTTTGCGTAAGCAGCATCGTTGTGGGTTACTCCATGCGAATCGAGCGCCGGCGCTCCCTCGGCCGGCACAATTGCACAAAACAGTCTCGCACATTTTGGCGTTTGATATGTGACGGCGGCGCGGTAATTCGCCAACTGGCGGGGCAAAACGTTTTGTCCGATGCCATACTGGTAGATTCGATGATGATTTTATTCAATGCGCGCAGGCCGTGGCTTGTCGCCGTGAGTCGCTGGAAGGAGGCAGCATGTCCGATGTCGTTCGTGCCGAGAAAATCGCGCACGAGGTCGACTATGCTGCCCGTCAACTGGCACAGATGGGCCGTCTGGACCTGACGCGCGAGTTTATCCAGCATGGTGACGTGACGGTCTATGCGCATGTGACTTCGGTAGCGCGGGCGAGCCTGTCCTTTGCCGAGCGCTTGGGCCGTGCTGGCATTTCGGTCGACCGTGCCTCGCTGCTGCGCGGTGCCCTGCTGCACGATTACTTTCTCTACGATTGGCACGACCCCGATCCGAGCCATCGACTGCACGGATTTCGGCATCCATTTTTTGCCCTGGCACGTGCCGAAGAGGATTTTGAGCTGACGCCGTGCGAACGGAATATTATCGCGCGACATATGTTTCCGCTGGTGCCAGTGCCGCCGACGTGTCGCGAGGCATGGATTGTGTGTCTGGCTGATAAGTGGTGCGCGCTGCGCGAGACGGTCGCCGGCCGTCTGCCGCGCAAAGACGGCGCGAACGATTTGAACGAGGGCTCGAGTGACGGCTCGAGTAAAGAATCGAGCGAAAAGAGGAGAGGGTAGACGGTGGAAACCGCGATTGATATGGCGTTTGGCGGCGCGACGCTTGCCGCCTGCCCGCTCTCGGCACTGGTGCTCTCGTTTGCCTTTTACGGGTTTTGCGGTTGGGCATGGGAGTCGACGGTCTGCGCCATGCTCAACCACGGACGCTTTGCCAACAGCGGCTTTTTGCTGGGGCCGTGCTGCCCCATCTATGGCGCGGGCGGCATTGCCTGCTGGCTTTTGCTGCGCGGGATTCCGGATGTCTCGAGCCAGTTTGTCGCCGCGGCGCTCGTATGCAGCGTGATTGAGTACAGCGTAGGCGTGCTGTTGGAAAAAACAACGGGCGCTCGCTTTTGGGATTACTCGCACCTGCCGTTTAACTTGCACGGACGCATTTGCCTGTACTGGGCATGCGCGTTTGGCCTGGGTGCGCTGTGCATTTGCCGTTTAGTGGAGCCGGCATTGCTGGGGCTGCTTGGTCATCTGCCGGTGCTGATTGTGCGGCTGTCCGCCTTTATCGTCGCAGTCGCGATGATGGTCGACGCGACGTGCTCGTTGGCGAGCTGGCGGCGTCTGTCCGATCAGCTGGAGCGCGTCCGGGCCGACCTTGCCGACCGTATCAACGAGTCGCTTGCCGATGCGTCTGACTCCATGCTCGAACGTATTCCCGATTCGACGATTGACTCGGTGGCGCAGACGCATATCCGTAGCCGTGCCGTTAACGCGTGGCTGGCCGAGCTGGGCGACGCGGCGCTCGATGCCCTGCGCGAGAAGGCTTCGATGCCTACGTTTATCGCGGATGGTGCTCGCGGCCTGGCACTCGCTGCCCGCCGCGTGGCCGATGCCGCGCCGAGCATGCCGCGTCCGTCGCTCAGTCGTCGCCTTGCCGGCAAGCGCATGAGCCGTCCGGTGCCGAGTGTGTCACTCAGCCGCCGCGACCTACGCTTCTTTAACGCCTTCCCGCGTCTGCGCATCAACCGCTACGAAGGTGTCATTCGGGCAACTAATCTCCGCGACCGCGCCCACGAGCTGTTTCGGCGCTAGTCGGGACGGGCGCGCTCACGGTTCCCTTGCTCGCGTATTTCCCGTCCGTTTCGCGTCCGTTGCCGCGCCGTTTCCAAGATTGCGGCACCGTTTCCATTCGACAACGCAGCGTTTAACAACGCCGTATCTGGTCTACACCAGTTGCCCCTCGGCCGCATTATGGGCGCCGACAACGTTTATGCGATCAAGGGGGAGCGAATGTACGATACGGGATCGACAACGTTTATGCTCATCTGCACCATGCTCGTGTTTTTAATGACACCGGGTCTGGCGTTTTTCTATGGCGG
>CANNPG010000148.1:0-4067 GCA_947507375.1 uncultured Collinsella sp.
TACGCTGCCGCGTCATGATGGGATCAAACGTGAGCGATACAAAGCTAAAGCCAACGGCTAAAAAGCCCGCAACTCGCAAACCGGCTCCGCACGCACCGGAGCTCTCCAAGGACGATGTCTACCTGTTTGGCATTGGAATGTGGGAGCGCAGCTGGGAAAAGATGGGCGCGCATCCCGACACGCAGAACCGTACGCGCGGCTGGCGCTTTTGCGTTTGGGTGCCCGATGTAAAGAGTGTCCATGTCATTGGCGAATTTAACGACTGGGATGAGGAAGCCAACCCGCTGGTGCCCGTGCATACGAGCGCTATTTGGGAAGGCTTTATTCCTGGCGCCGAGCAGGGCCAGCTCTATAAGTATCTCATCGAGACCAACGAGGGCGAAAAGCTCTACAAGGCCGATCCGTATGCCTTTAAGGCCGAGTGCCCTCCGGGTACCGCCAGCGTGCTGTGGACCCTCGACGGCTACAAGTGGAACGACGCCGCGTGGCTCAAGCGCCGCGCCGGCCACAACCACATGTCGCAGCCGCTTAACATCTACGAGGTGCATATTGGCTCGTGGAAGCGCCACGGTGACGCGCCGCAGGGCGAGCCCGACGAGTACGGCAACTACCCCGGTCCCATGGATCCCTTCCCCGCGCAGCGCGGCGAGTTTTACACCTACGACGACCTGTCGGTGGAGCTCGTGGACTACGTGCGCGACATGGGCTATACGCATATCGAGGTCATGCCGCTTATGGAGCATCCCTTCGACGGCTCCTGGGGCTACCAGACGACCGGCTACTATGCCGCCACGTCGCGCTACGGCAACCCGCAGCAACTCATGCACTTTATCGATGCGTGCCACGAGGCGGGCATCGGCGTGATCATGGACTGGGTGCCCGGCGGTTTTTGCGCCGACTCCCACGGCCTTGCCACCTTTAACGGCCACATGTTGTTTGAGCACGAGATTCACCCCAACTGGGGCACGCACAAGTTTGACTTCGCCCGCGGCGAGGTCCGGTCCTTCCTGGTCTCCAACGTGCTGTATTGGCTCGAGAACTTCCATGTGGACGGCATTCGCATGGACGGCGTGTCCAGTATGCTGTACCTCAACTTTGGCATCGACGATCCCGGCCAAAAGAAATTCAACAAGTACGGTACCGAGGAGGACCTGGACGCCAGCGCGTTTATCCGTCAGGTCAACTGCGCTGTTGAAGCGCACTACCCCGACGTGATGATGATGGCCGAGGAGTCCACCGCGTGGCCGCTCGTGACCTATCCGCCGCAGGACGGCGGCCTGGGCTTCCACTACAAGTGGGACATGGGCTGGATGAACGACACCCTGCACTACATGCAGACCGATTTTCCGTGGCGCCCCGGCAGCCACGGACTGCTCACGTTCTCCATCATGTACGCCTTTACCGAGAACTTCATTTGCCCGCTGAGCCACGACGAGGTCGTGCACGGCAAGTGCTCGCTGATCGGCCGCATGCCGGGCGACTGGTGGCGCCAGTTTGCCGGCCTGCGCACGCTGGCCTTCTACCAGATGACGCACCCCGGTGCCAAGCTCAACTTTATGGGCAACGAGATCGGCCAGTTTATTGAGTGGCGCTACTACGAGTCCATCCAGTGGTTCCTGACCGAGGAGTACGAGACCCACCGTCATCATCAGGCCTTTATCAAGGCGCTCAACCACCTGTACACTGCCGAGCCCGCCCTGTACGAGCGCGGCTACACCGACGACGGCTTTACCTGGATCGACGCGGACAACTCCAAGCAGTCCATCGTGAGCTTTGCGCGCCAGGGCGAGGACGTCGACGACGACCTGGTGATTCTGATCAACTTTGACCCGGCGAGCTACGAGAGCTTCCGCGTGGGCGTACCGCGTGAGGGTGACTGGGAGGTCATCTTCGATTCCGACCGTCCTGAGTTTGGTGGCAGCGGCTATGCCGGCGAAGAGCCCTACACCTGCTCGAGCGAGCCCTATCCCTGGAACGGGCAGATGGACTCCATTGAGATAAAGGTGCCCGGCCTGGCAGGCGTGGTGCTTAAGCGCCGCGGTCCCAGCAGCTACAAGCCGCCCGTGGTCGAGGAGCCCAAGAAGGCTACGCGCAAGCGCGCGTCCTCGGTAAAGCCCAAGGCCGCGGCCACTGCCAAGAAGGCGACGGCTAAGGCGAAGGCTGCCAAGCCCGCTGCCAAGGCTACGGCCAAGTCCACCACGGCCAAGAAGGCAGCCACCAAAAAGGCTGCTCCCAAGGCTAAGGCAGCAGCTGTTAAGGCTCCTGCCAAGGATGCGTAACAAAGCCGTTACGGCTGTAATTACCCGCCCCGACAGGGCGTAGGATACAAGTCATAACCGTTCCGGGAGAAACATCCCCGGGGGAAAGGAACGTATGAATAAGATCTTCGACAACAAGCAGGAGTTTACCGAGCTCTATCGCGATGCCGTCATGAGCATCAGTGGTAAGAGCGTCGAGGCCGCCAGCGACCTTGACCGCTTTAACGCCCTGGCCAAGCTCGTGGCCGAGAAGGCACGCACCGTTGCCACCAAGAGTGACGCCCGCGCCACCGCCGAGGGCAAAAAGCGCGTGTACTACTTCTCGATCGAGTTTTTGATCGGCCGCCTGCTCGACAACTACCTGCTCAACTTTGGCGTGCGCGATATGGTCGCCGAGGCGCTCGACGACATGGGCTTTGACCTGTCCGTCATCGAGAACCAGGAGCCCGATCCGGCGCTGGGCAACGGCGGCCTGGGCCGTCTGGCCGCATGCTTCTTGGATTCCATGGCAGCCGAGGGCATTGCCGGCTACGGCAACGGCATGCGCTACCGCTACGGCCTCTTTAAGCAGGAGATCGTCAACGGCAGCCAGGTCGAGGCCACCGACGAGTGGCTCACCCATGGCTATCCCTGGGAGGTCCGTCGTCAGGACAAGGCCGTGACCATCAAGTTTGGCGGCCATGTCGAGGGCTTTGAGGAGAACGGCCGCACGTTCTACCGCACGGTGGACACGCAGGACATCCTGGCCGTCCCCTACGACATCCCCGTGGTGGGCTATGCCGGCGAGACCGTCAACAAACTGCGCGTCTGGGCTGCCGAGCCGGTCGAGGAGCACTTTGACCTTGAAGCCTTCAACCGCGGCGACTATGCCCTGGCCGATGCCGAGCGCGCCGAGGCCGAGGCCATCAGCGCTATCCTCTACCCCAACGACGCCGGCGAGCACGGCCGTCTGCTGCGCCTGAAGCAGGAGTACCTGTTTGTCTCGGCCGGCATCTACAGCCTGCTCGACACCTTTGAGAAGGAACACGGCGCTAACTGGGAGCTGCTGCCGCAGTTTGTGGCCATCCACACCAACGATACGCATCCCGCCATGTGCGGCCCCGAGCTCATGCGCATCCTCATCGACGAGAAGAAGCTCGAGTGGGACGACGCCTGGAACATCGTGACGCAGGTCGTGAGCTACACCAACCACACCATCCTGCCCGAGGCTCTGGAGAAGTGGCCCATCGGCACGTTCTCCAAGCTCCTCCCCCGCGTGTACCAGATCATCGACGAGATCAGCCGTCGTTGGCACGAGTCGTTCGACACCACGCAGGAGGGCTGGCAAGAGCGTCTGCGCCAGACCGCCATCCTGTGGGACGGCGAGATTCGCATGGCCAACCTGTCCGTGATCTGCAGCCACAGCGTCAACGGCGTGGCCAAGATCCACTCCGACATCATCAAGAACATCGTGCTCAAGGACTTCTATGCCCTGACGCCCGAGAAGTTCAACAACAAGACCAACGGCATCTCGCACCGTCGCTTCTTTGCCGAGGCCAACCCCACCTACGCCAAGCTCGTGACCGAGGCCATTGGCGACGGCTGGCTCAAGGACGCCTTTGAGCTGGAAAAGCTCAAGGAGTACCAGAACGACTCCGAGTTCCTGAAGGCCGTGGGTGCCTCCAAGCGCGCCAACAAGGAGCGCCTGGCTGCCTACGTTAAGGCCGAGACCGGTTTGGTCATCGATCCCAACACCGTCTTCGATGTTCAGGTTAAGCGCTTCCATGCCTACAAGCGCAAGCTCCTGAACATCATGAAGGTGATGGTCAT
>CANNPG010000149.1:0-4021 GCA_947507375.1 uncultured Collinsella sp.
CATGGATCTTGACGGCCGTCTTTGGCGCCATTGCCTCTGTCGGTATGTATAGCTACTACTATCGTCCTACGGGTATTGAGGCAATTGTTACCGGCGGTGGCGTCACGCTCGCGCTGTTCTTGGTGCTGGTCGCTTTCGTCACCGTATTTCTTACGGTCTTTGGCAAGATGCTCAAGCACCGTGCCGTTGGCTATTGGGCCGCACGCTATGCAAGCGAGTGGGCCGATGAGGATAAGGACGACGTCCTGACTTTTGTGTTGCCCTTCGAGAAGAAGTCCGCTCCTTCGGGTTACGGTGCTCCGGATGCCGAGCCCGCACCTGAGTCCGAGCCCAAGCCTGAGCCGGCACCTGCACCCGCTCCCGCGACCGAGCCTGAGCCGGCGCCCGAGCCTGAACCGGCGCCCGAGTCTGAGACGGCATCTGAGCTTGAGCCTGCGCCTGAGCCTGAGCCGGCACCTGCACCTGAGTCGGCGTCCGAGCCAAGCTCCGACGAGGAACCTCAGGACGAGTAGTCATGCCGTCTGCCATTTGGGGACGGGGTAGAAATAGTAGAAATAGCGCTTGAAGAATGAGCGGGGGCGGACGTGTCGAAACGTCCGCCCCCGCTTTGACATCGCGATGTGGCTATGACTGCGAGATGCCAGCGAATCGATTACTCGTCGTGCTTCTCCTCACGGCGTGCAGCAGCGCGTGCGTCGTGGATGCCCTTGATCGCGGCATGGCGAGCCGTTCGGGCATCATGGATGGCGTCGCGAGCCTCGGCGGTCGTCGCCTTGGCAGAGCGTAACTTGGCGGCCAGATCGGGGTTGGTTTCGGCGACCGCGGTAATCGCGGGGCCGTCGAGCTCCTCTTGCGTGGGCTCGGCCAAAAAGTCGATAGCATACTGGGCGGCCACCATGGAGCCCTTTGCCAGCACGGTCTCGTCGATCTTGTAGAAGCAGGAATGTTGGGCGTACGTGGCGCCAATCTTGGGGTTGCGCGTACCTACAAAGGCGAGCACGCCCGGTACGCGACGCAGGTACTCCGAAAAATCCTCGCCCGAAAGCGTGCCGCGATAATGGCCTTGGCCGGCGGGGCCCAGACACTTAATTACAGCCTGACGGCAGCGCTCGCTCGAGGCCGCGTCGTTTTCGACCTTGTAGTTGGCGATGGTGTAGTCGGTGAGCTCTGCCTCGGCGCCCAAGGCGGCCGCGGTATGCTCCACGATGCGGCGCATGAGCTCCGGCATTTCCTCGTGGGTCGAATCGCCGTAGGTGCGCACCGTGCCGGCGAGATAGGCCGTGCCGGCGATAACGTTGCGCGCGGTGCCGCCGTGCAGCTCGCCGACGGTGATGACGGCCGGCTCGTAGGGGCTGATTTCGCGCGAGACGATGGTCTGCAGGGCGTTGACGATCTCGGCGGCAACCATGACGGCGTCGTGGCCGCGCTGGGGCATGGCGCCATGGCACGAGGTGCCGCGTACGTCGATACGGAACCAGTCGGTATTGGCCATGCGCGGACCGGGCTCGCAGCTCACGGTGCCGGCGTCGACCTCGCTCCAGATGTGCGCGGCGTAGGCGCCATCGACGCCGTCGAGCACACCCGTGCCGATCATGAGCTTAGCGCCCTGGCCGTTTTCCTCGCTGGGCTGGAATACGATGCGGACTTCGCCGTGGATGTCGTCGGTCATATGGCGCAGGATTTGCAGCGTTCCGAGCATCATGGCGATATGGCAGTCGTGGCCGCAGGCGTGCATGCAGCCCTCGTTGACGCTGGCGAACTCCTCGCCGGTCTGCTCGGTGACGGGCAGGGCGTCGATGTCGGCGCGCAGCAGGATGCGGCGGCGTGGCGTGCCGTCCTCGCGGTAGGCATCCGGCGCGGTACCGCGAAGCGTTGCCACCAAGCCGGTCTTGAGCGGACGCTCGTAGGGGATATTCATGGCGTCGAGCTGGTTGGCGATGTCGGAGGTCGTGCGCTCCTCGGCAAGGCTCAGCTCCGGGTGCTTATGGAAGTGCCGGCGCTGCTTGATGATATATGGTTCAAACTCGGTAGCGATATCTTTGATGGCTGCGGTGACGTCGTCAGCCGCGCGAGCCTCGGTCGCCGCCATAATCTGCTGTGCCTTGGTCTTCGTCATGGTCGATTTGCTCCTTGCTGGGTTGATCGCAAAATCGTACAGGCTCTCTCCAGTATGCCACCTGCCACTAGGGCTGGTAAAGTTGCCGTTTGCCGCTTGGGGTTTTGTTACAAGGGCGGGGGAGTACACTCGGGGGTGTTGAATTTCCTGCCAGAGATGGGGATGCCCATGCAACATATCGATCGGATTATCCGCTCCAAGAACGTCTTTACCGCGCAAGACGGCATCGATACCGCCCGCGAGCTGGCGATTGCCATCGCAGGCGACCGTATCGTCGCAGTCGGTGCGCCCGATGACGTGATTGCCGCCGCGCCTGCCGCCACGCCGGTTATCGACTACGGCGAGCAGTTTGTCTGCCCCGGTTTCCATGACGCCCACCTGCACTTCTTCCATACCTCGGTTGGCTCCTCGCCGTATATGCTTATGGATATGGGCACGTCCGAGGCGGCGCTGGTGCAACATGCGCTCGAGTTTTCCCAGGACCTGCCCGACGACGCTTGGGTCGTAACGCAGGGCTGGCGTGATTACCGCTGGAATCCGCCCGAGCACCCTACCAAGGCCTCCCTCGACACCGCCTTCCCCGATCGCCCCTGCGTTATGTATTCGGGCGACGGACACACGCTGTGGCTCAACAGCCGCGCGCTCGAGGCGCTCGGCGTCACGCGCGACAGCGAGCCTCCGGCGGGCGGCAGCTACGACAAGGATGCAAACGGCGAGCTCACGGGTATCGCTCACGAGGCGGCTGCCATGCAGCTGCTTCCGCGCTGTCTTGAATGGCTGGGCGAGGACCGTATCGCAAGCGCTTACGCCGATCAAATGAGGCGTATGGCCGAGCAGGGCATCACCTCGATCTGCGATATGTCGCTCATGCCCATGCCGGGCTGCGATTTTATCCGCGACGACGTCTACGACAAACTGCAGGCAGCCGGCAAGTTGGGCATCCGAGCCCATCTGTTCCCCACGCTGCTGGATGACCAATCGCGCTTGGAAGAACTCCAGACCCGCTACGCGAACAACGCGCTGCTCTCGGCGCCTGGTTTTAAGCAGTTCTTCGACGGCGTCTCGAGCGAACACACGGCCTATCTCACCGAGCCCTATACCAACCCGCGCTTCCCGGGCGATCAAGGTCGCCTGACGGTTCCTGCCGAGCGTATGCGCAAGCTGGTCCTCGCTGCCGCGGAGCGCGGTCACACCGTTCGCATCCACGTCATCGGTGACGGTGCGATTCATGCCGCGCTGGATATCTTTGAGGAGGCCGCCGAACTGTACGGCCTGCCCCAGCACGGTCATAACACGCTTGAGCATCTGGAGAACCTCTTGCCCGAGGACCTCGACCGCCTGCGCAAGCTCAACGTGGTTGCTTCGAGCCAGCCCTGCCACATTACACTCGACCCGGGTGGTCCGGAGCGCGACCTGGGCTTGGAGCGCAGCCGCATCATGTGGCCGTTCGCAACCTATAAGCAGCGCGGCATTCGACAAGCCTTCGGCACCGATAGCCCCATCACAGCTGTTACAAGCATGAACGTGCTCTACACGGCTATCACGCGCCAGGACCCCAAAAGCCACTGGCCCGAGGGCGGCTGGCTGCCGAGCGAGCGCATCGATGCAGCAACAGCCCTGCGCAACTACACCCTGGGCAGCGCGTACGCAGCGGGCGACGAGCAAAACCTCGGCAGCTTGGAGCCCGGCAAGTATGCCGACCTGGTAGTCCTGGACCAAAACCCGCTCACCGTTGACCCCCAAGAACTGCAAGCCACCAAGGTTCAGGCCACCTACCTGGCAGGTAACTTGATTTACGAGCGCTAACCCCACATCCACACCTCAGTTGCGGTGAAATAGTCCCTAAAATCGGCCTTCAAGCCCAAAAACAGGAACTATTTCACCGCAACTTAAAAGAGCGCGTCC
>CANNPG010000150.1:0-4018 GCA_947507375.1 uncultured Collinsella sp.
ACAAACGGGTCCAGGTCGCCATCGTCAAGAACTGCCTCGACGTTGCTGGTCTCCACGCCCGTGCGTAGGTCCTTGACCATCTGGTACGGGTAGAGCACGTAGCTGCGGATCTGGTTGCCAAAACCAATCGTGGTCTTGGGTCCGCGAATCTCATCGAGCGCCTCGGCACGCTTCTCGAGCTCAATCTCGTACAGGCGAGCCTTGAGGATCTGCATGCACGCGGCCTTGTTCTGGATCTGGCTGCGCTCGTTTTGGCAGGTGACCACAATGCCGCTGGGGAAATGCGTCACGCGCACGGCGGAGTCGGTGGTGTTGACGCCCTGACCGCCCGGGCCGCTCGCGTGGTACACGTCCACGCGGATGTCATCGGGACTGATCTCGATGTCGATATCATCGGGTAGCACGGGGATGACCTCGACGCCGGCAAACGTGGTCTGGCGGCGCTTCTTGTCGTCGGTGGGGCTAATGCGCACCAAGCGGTGGACGCCAGCTTCGGCGCGCAGCATGCCAAATGCGTCCTTGCCCTCGACGGTAAATGTCGCGCGGTCAATGCCGATGACCTCGGCCGCGGGACAGTCGTTGATGGTGACCTTCCAGCCGCGACGCTGGCAGTACTTCATGTACATCTTAAAGAGCATGAAGGTCCAGTCCTGGGCCTCCAGACCACCCTGTCCGGGCTTGATGGTCACAATGGCATCGCCGTGATCGAACTCACCGGTAAACCAGCTCGAAAGCTCAAGCTCATCGATGGCCCGGGCCAGGCGCTCAGCCGTGGCTGTAGCCTCCTCGCGAAGGGCGACGGCGTCGGGGTCATCCCCCATCTCCTCGGCAAGCTCCAGCGCGGCGCGGGCATCGGAAAGCTCGCCGCGCGCGGTGTCCACGGCAGCGATATCTTCCTTGGTACGCGCGATCTCCTCCATGGTGGCACGGGCGGCGTCGGCGTCATCCCAAAAGCCAGGGGCAACACTTTTGGCCTCGAGCTCGGTCACGCGCGTGCGCTTTTCGTCCAGGTGGAGATACGACTCGACCTCACCGAGCCGGTCCGCGAACGCGTCCAGCTCGGCGGGCGTTACCTCTAAAGCCTCAGCCATTAACGATTCCTGCCGTGGCAGTACTTAAACTTCTTGCCGCTACCGCAGGGGCACGGGTCGTTGCGACCCACGTTGACGTACGGATCGTCGCTCTCGGACTTGCGATAGGTGGTCACCTTGCCACCGTTGTTGACGGCAGCCGGACCACCCTGGACAGCCGTGCGGGCCTGCACCTGCGCCTGCTTGCGCAGCACCGAATCGCCGTTGTCACCATCGACCTCGGCAGGACCGGAGAAACGCGCACCCTCGAGCGCGGGCTCCTCCTTGTGCTCCACGGCACGCGGGGCAGCCTTGATCTCGATGCGCAGAACCGTGCGCAGGTAATCCTCATACATGGTATCGACGAGTATCTGGAACGCGCCGTAGGCCTCGGTCTTGTACTCAACCAGCGGGTCGCGCTGGCCAAAGCCGCGCAGGCCGATGCCGGTCTTGAGGTAGTCCATCTCCTGCAGGTAGTTCATCCAGCGGGTATCGATGACGCGCAGCATGACCTGGGTGTTGAGCTCGCGCATCAGGTCCTCGCCCAAGCGCTCGGCCTTCATGTTGTAGCACTTCTCTACGTAAGCCAGGACATCGGCAGCCAGGGCCTCATAATCCTCGTCGGGGAACTTCGGCGTATCGATGTGGCCGGTGAGCTCCACAACCCACTTGCGCAGACCCTCCAGGTCGCGCTCGCCATCGTGACTGTCCTTGGTGCAGAACTCCTGCACGCAGCGGTACACGGTATCGTGCATGACCTCGGTGATGTGATCGGTCAGGTCCTTGCCGTCCAGAATCTTATTGCGCTCGGCGTAGATGACCTGGCGCTGCTTGTTCATGACGTCGTCGTACTCAAGGACGCTCTTACGCATGGAGAAGTTGATGCTCTCGACCTTGTGCTGGGCGCTCTCGACGGCCTTGGAGATGATCTTGTGCTGGATGGGCATGTCGTCGCCCATGTCGGCCGTGACCATCATCTTGGAGACGCGGTCCATCTTGTCGCCGCCGAACAGGCGCATGAGGTCGTCCTCGAGCGACAGGTAGAACTGGGTCTCGCCCGGATCGCCCTGACGACCGGAGCGGCCGCGCAGCTGGTTGTCGATACGGCGGGACTCATGGCGCTCGGTACCGATAACGGTCAGGCCGCCGGCGGCAAGCACGCGCTCGCGCTCGGCCTTGCAAGTCTCCTTGGCCTCGGCGTTAAACTGCTCGAGCTGCTCGGGCGTCACGTCCTCCATGGTCAGGCCCTCGTACTCAAGGCGCTCGCGCACCAGCTCGTCGGGGTTGCCGCCCAGCAAGATGTCGGTACCACGACCGGCCATGTTGGTGGCGATGGTCACGGCGCCGTAACGTCCGGCCTGGGCCACGATGTGGGCCTCGCGCTCGTGGTGCTTGGCGTTGAGGACCTCGTGTGCGATGCCGCGCTTGGTAAGGGCGGCGGACAGCTTCTCGGAGCTCTCGATGGAGACGGTGCCCACCAGGACCGGCTGGCCCTTGGCGTGACGTCGCTCGACATCGTCGGCGACGGCGTTGTACTTGGCCTGAATGGTGCGGTACACCAGGTCCTCGTGATCCACGCGCTGCACGGGCTTGTTGGAGGGGATGACCTCGACGGGCAGCTTGTAGATCTCGCGGAACTCGGCATCCTCGGTAAGTGCCGTGCCGGTCATGCCGGAGAGCTTGTCATACAGGCGGAAGTAGTTCTGCAGGGTGATGGTGGCGAGTGTCTGGTTCTCCTCGCGCACGAGCACACCCTCTTTGGCCTCGATGGCCTGATGCAGGCCCTCGGAGTAACGGCGGCCTTCCATAATGCGGCCGGTGAACTCGTCGACGATCTTGACCTCGCCGTTGGTGACCACGTACTGCTTGTCGCGGTGGAACATGTACTGGGCCTTCAGCGCCTGCTGCAGGTGGTTGACCAGCTGGCCGGAGAGATCGGCATAGATGTCATCGATACCCAAGCGGCGCTCGATCTTCTTAAGGCCGCGCTCGGTGGCGGCAATGGTGTGCTTGGCCTCGTCCATGACATAGTCGCCCGTGGGCTCCACGTCCTCGGTGGCGGTGAGCATGTCGTGCGACACGTCCTCGCCGCGCTCAAGGCCGCGCACGGCACGCGCGAAGTCCTTGTAGGTGCTGGCGGACTTGGTGCCGGCACCCGAGATGATGAGCGGCGTTCTGGCCTCATCGATCAGGATGGAGTCGACCTCGTCGACGATGGCGTAATGGTGGCCGCGCTGCACGCGCTGCTCGGGGCGGGTGACCATGTTGTCGCGCAGGTAGTCGAAACCGAACTCGGAGTTGGTGCCGTAGGTGACGTCTGCCTGGTAGGCCGGACGCTTGAGTTCGAGCGGCATGTTGTTCTGGAGCAGACCGACGGTCATGCCCAGGTACTTGTAGATGCGGCCCATCCACTCGGAGTCGCGCTTTGCCAGGTAATCGTTGACGGTAACGACATGCACGCCCTTGCCGGCGATAGCGTTGAGGTAGCCGGCCAAGGTGGAGACGAGCGTCTTGCCCTCGCCGGTCTTCATCTCGGCAATATGACCCTCATGAAGCGCCATGGCGCCGATGAGCTGTACGTCAAAGTGGCGCATGCCCGTGATGCGCTTGGAAGCCTCGCGCACGGTGGCAAAGGCCTCGGGAAGCATGTCGTCGAGCGACTCGCCGTTGGCGTAACGCTCGCGGAACTTATCGGTCTGGGCGCGGAGTTCCTCCTCGGTCATCTTCTCAAACTGGGGCTCAAGACCGTTGATCTGGTCGACGATCTTGTAGTAGCGCTTAAGGTCCTTATCGGATCCAAAGGACAGCAGCTTTGACATGAATCCCATGTGGTTTTCCTTTTTTGGCCATCGCCCACGCCATGCAGCCTTGGGCGAGTTAAACACAGATAAATGTACTTTAGCCAAACAAGGCGCGGCCTATACGGTCGACCTCGACCGCCACGTAAT
>CANNPG010000151.1:0-4015 GCA_947507375.1 uncultured Collinsella sp.
GCAAGTTTACCGTCGAGAAGGCGCGCTCCAACGAAAAACTCAACCGCGAGCATGTCATTAAGTATGCCGAGCTCGAGCTTGCCTCGCTGGCCGAGACCGTAGATCTTTCCAAGCTCGGCAACGATGCCTATGAACCGCTCAATGGAACGCTGACCGATGATCAGATTCAGGCCGCATGCGATGCCGCCAACAACTTCCTGGGCGTCAACGTGACCCTCAAGCTCAACGGCGAGGATGCCGGCAAAGTTGATGGCAGCTCCGTATTGCAGTGGATCAGCTTTGCCGATCCGGCCAACCCCACGCTCGATACGTCGCAGATCAGCAGCTGGGCAGCCGAGCTCGCCAACGGCTTTAATACCGTGGGCTCCACTCGCTGGTGGACGCGCGCCGATGGCAAGCAGTGCGCCGTCGAAGGCGGTGACTTTGGTTGGTCCATCGACAGCAGCTCGCTCGCCAAGCAGGTCGAGGACGCCATTAACAACAAGCAGACCGGCGAAATCGAAATCAAGTACTCCCAGAAGGCCGACACCTTTACCGCAAAGGGAGAGCCCGACTGGAAGGCGTATATCGACGTCGACCTGTCCGAGCAGCACGCGCGCTACTACGACGAGAGCGGCAATATCGTGTGGGAGGCCAACTTTATTTCCGGCAAACCGGGCGAAGACGCCACCCCCGAGGGCGTGTGGCAGATCAACAGCAACGACGGCGGCAGCACCCTGATCGGAGCCAAGGACCCCGAGACCGGTAAGCCCAAATACGAGAGCCCGGTGAGCTACTGGATGCCTTTTGAGGGCAACATGATCGGTTTCCACGATGCCACCTGGCAAAACGACAAGAGCTTCGATGATGCCGAGTCGTACAAGTGGTGCGGCAGCCACGGTTGCATCAACCTGCGCCTGGCAGACGCCAAGGCACTTCACGACTGCATCAAAGTCGGCCTGTGCGTGGTTGTGCACTCGTAGTGCAACGCGTGCATTCCTACAACGTGGAACCGCTTCGACCAATCTAACAGTTCCGAAAGAAACCGTCCTATGCGCCTGCCCCAACCGGTGGGCGCATATAATTATCGAGGTTCTTTCTATAAAGGAGACGCTATGCCTAATGTCCCCACGATCACCCCGGGCCCAGATGATACCGAGCACACGCCCGAAGGTGCCACCGAAACGATTCCTCTGGTTACAAACGTACATGCCGATAAGCAGAGCGGACGCGGGAACGATGCGACCGAGATTTCCGATGAAGAGGCATATGCCAATCTCAAGGCAAAACGTGCCGAACGTCGACGCAAAAAGCTGATTCGACGCGGTATTGCCGCCGGCGTCGTAGGTGCCATCGCGCTCATTGCCATTGTCGCAACCCTGGTTATCAATGCGCAGCCTCAGAGCGCTAGCGGGCCTGTGACCGACATGGTGACCGAGGGCACGTTTACCACAACGGTCGAGGCGAAAGGCCAGCTCAAACCCATTTCGTCCTCAGTGGTCTCCCCTTCTGTCGACGGTACGGTCGATTCGATCAACGTGCAGGCGGGCCAATCCGTCAACGAGGGCGACGTGCTTATGACCATTAAAAACGACGAGCTCGATCGCAACGTTGCCGAGGCGCAGCGTGCAGTTGCTGCCGCTCAAGAAGACCTCGCCAACGCGCAGAAAGCCGCAGCTGCCGCGCAGGCCACCCCAACGACGGACGTCGAGGGAGCTTCCGCAGCGGCTGGCGTCTCCGCCGCATCAGCGGACACGAACGCCGTATCGGCCGCGCAGCGCAGCCTCGCATCAGCCCAGGCAAACCTCGACCAGGCGAACGCCAAGGCCTCCAGTCGCACGGTCACGGCCCCGAGCTCGGGTAGCATCGTGGAGCTCAACGCCAAGGTGGGCGCCACGGCTACAGGCGGCATGATCATGGGCGAAAGCGATACGAGCGGCGGCAAGCAGTGCATGCAGATCGCCGACCTGTCCAAGATGAAGGTGACCGTGCAGGTGGGCGAAAAGGACATCGCCAAGATCGCCGTTGGGCAGAGCGCCAACGTCACGTATCCCGCGTTTCCCGATATCGTGAGCCAGGGCACCGTCACGGCTATCGCGTCGGTGGCAAACTCCGACGCCGTCAACGGTGGCGGCGGCAGCGTAACCTTTAACGTCGACATTCTCATTGAGGCGCCCGACGCGCGCCTGAAGCCGGGCATGACGGCCGAGGTATCGGTGGTGACCGAGCAGCTCGACGACGTGGTGATGGTGCCGACGATGGCGCTCATGACCGAAGACGGCGAACACTATTACGTCAACGTGGCGACTGATGACGAGGGCAAGCAAACCCGTCGCGTGAAGGTGACCGTCGTGACGCAAAACGACAACGAAACCGTAGTCGGTAAGACACAGGTCAAGCGCGACGACCAGGGCAACGAGATCAACCCCAACGTGCCGGTTACCAAGCTGCGCGATGGCGACACCCTCGTCATGGACACCGGAGGGGACGCAACGGCTGACGGCGGCTACGGCGCGGATTCGGGCAGTATGTCTGCCGACGAGGGCATGTAATGCGTCCCGTTATCGACATCCGCAACGTGCACCGCATCTTTGAGAGCGAGGCAGGTTGCGCCCACATCCTGCATAACGTGAGCCTGGCGGTAGATACCGGCGAGTTCGTCGCCATTACCGGCCCTTCGGGCTCGGGCAAATCAACGCTCATGAACATCCTAGGCTGCCTGGATAAGCCGACGGCGGGCGACTACTACCTGCAAGGGCTCAACGTGGCCGAGCTCGATGATGACGAGCTCACCGAAGTTCGCGCCCTGAGCATTGGCTTTGTCTTTCAGAGCTTCAACCTGCTGCCGCGCCTGTCGGTTATCGAAAACGTCATGCTGCCGCTGGCCTACACCAATGTGTCCCGTAGCCAGCGCGAAATGCGCGCCGTGCACGCGCTGCAGGCCGTCACGCTGCCCGTCGACCACTGGGACCACCGCATATCCGAGCTCTCGGGCGGCCAGATGCAGCGTGTCGCCATCGCGCGCGCCCTCGTCAATGACCCGCCCATCATCCTGGCCGATGAGCCAACGGGAAACCTAGACTCCGCCACCGGAGCGCTTGTGATGGAGACCTTCCATAAGCTCCAGAAGCGCGGCAAAACCATCGTGCTTATCACACACGACCCCGGCATCGCCGCCGAGGCCGACCGTGCCGTGACCATCCGCGACGGTCGCATTCACGACGGCGCGTATATTCCACATGCACCGCGGACCCTACGCAGCGCCGTAGATAGCCTGCCCATGATTTCCACCTCCGCCAATCCGTCGAAAGGAGTGGTGGCATGAGCGCCCACGATCTCATCCAGGAAGCCCTACACTCGCTCGAGGCCAACAAGGGGCGCAGCCTGCTCACCATCCTGGGCATTGTCATCGGCATCGCCTCGGTTATCGCCATGACTTCGCTCATCGGCGGCATCCAAAACAGCTTGGTCAACAGCCTGGGCCTCAACGCAGCTCGTATGGTTCAGATCTATTCGTCGCAAGAACTCACCGAGTCGGACATCGAGAAGCTTCAAAAACTGGTGCCGCAGATAGAGCAGATCGGCATTGTCGACAGCGGGTATACCGAGTATAAGACCGGCGATAAAAGCTATACCGTCATGGCACAGGGTGTCGATAGCGACATGCTCGACGCCGTGGGGGCCAGCAAGCTCGTTGCGGGGCGCACCTATTCCCAGGCCGAGTCCCAATCAGGCTCGCGCATGGCGCTCATCAGCCGCAACGGCGCTGATCAGCTTTACGGCAACGAACAGGATGCGCTGGGGAAAACCATCAAGGTGTCCAACGGCGAGGTGCAGATTATAGGCGTGATTGATGGCGGCGGCGACTCCATGGGCTCGCTCACGCTGTATATGCCACGCGAAACCATCTCCGGGCTGTTTGGCGACGAGAATCCTTCATTCCCCAGTGTGACGGCACTTGCCGCCGAGGGCACGGATATGGATGAGCTTTGCAAGACCATCGAGTCCAAGGTGCGCGCGATGAAGGGCATCGCGG
>CANNPG010000152.1:0-4009 GCA_947507375.1 uncultured Collinsella sp.
CGCCTGGGAAGCCAACGATAATGTCGGTCGAGAGCGCGATATCGGGCATACGGTTGCGAATGCGATCGACCAGGCCCAAATAGTCCTCACGTGTATAACGGCGATTCATCTCTTTGAGGATCCGCGTCGAACCTGACTGGACGGCCAAGTGCAGCTGCGGCATAACGGCAGGCGTCTCGGCCATGGCGTCGATGGTCTCGGGCAACAGGTCCTTGGGATGCGAAGACGTAAAGAAGATGCGCTCCACACCCGTATCGCCCACGGCACGCAGCAGATCGGCAAAACGCGGCTTGCCAAACAGATCGCGACCATATGAGTTAACGTTTTGGCCCAGCAGCGTAATCTCACGCACGCCCTGGCGCACCAAACCGGTCACCTCGTCGACAATCTCCTCGAAGGGGCGGCTCTTTTCGCGACCGCGCACGTACGGCACGATGCAATAGGTGCAGAAATTATTGCAGCCCGTCATGATGGGCACCCAAGCGTGATACTGGGTCTCTCGATGCCACGGCATGCTCATGGCATCCGTATCCTCATGCTCATTGGTGCGGATATGACGCTTGCCGTCAAGGAACGCCTCGGCAATGAGCTCGGCCACATGTGCGATAGAATGCGTGCCAAAGATGACATTGACGTTATCGACGTTGGTGAGCAGTCCCTCGCCATCACGCTGCGCGATGCAGCCGCCCACGGCAACCACACGCTTGCCCGAAGGCGAAGGCGGCAGGCTTTTGCAGGAATTGCACTGACCGTACAGGCGAGTATCGGCGGCCTCGCGCACGCAGCATGTCATGAAGACAACGATATCGGCATGCTCAAGATCGAGCGCCATGAGGCAACCATACGAATCGAGCAGACCGCTCACGCGCTCAGAGTCGTGCTGATTCATCTGGCAGCCAAAGGTGCGGATAAAGTAGGTTTTACCGGCAAGAATATCGCGTACGGAACGCTGATCCATGTGCATAAGTCCTAACGTTGGGGAGCGAAACGAGGCTAGCGGAAGCTATGCCACAGGCTTAACATCATCCATGACGACGTTATCCATAGCAGCTCGATTGATCTGGTGAACGTAGATAGAAAGGCGGATGGCCGTGCGCGACTCCCCGTTAATGAGAATGTCGGAGAACACGGGCGCGCAGGAAATATCAAAACCGGTTGGGATCAAAAAACCGCGCGCGATGGCAACGGCCTTAATGGCCTGGTTGACAGCACCGGCGCCGACACACTGGATGTTGACGGGTACACCATCCTTGACCATGCCGGCGATGGCGCCGGCAACGGACGCGGGCGATGATTTGCTTGATACCTTCAGGCAATCCATGAAGAAACTCCTGCGTTTAAAAGTACGTTTTAACTGCAATAACTGTATCGTACCGAGAGGACTCGGTAAAGGCACTATTCCTCTTTGGCAAGATCGAAGGTCACAGTGATTCGATCACGCGAAACACGAATCTTTGGGTCGCCGCAAAGGTTGAGATAGTACCTGGCGGCAAGGTCATTGAAGTCCCGCTCCACAGCACGCGAAAACTGTGCCATGTCATCCTTGGCAATACGTAGCCCGCGACGATCCTTCGCGAGATCGACAGGAGCCGGCGCATGCGAGGACGAATCACGCTCGCGCAGCAGACGCGCGGTCACACCGCGAACGGGCTTAATCTGCCCTGCCAAAATGCGATGTGCCGTGCGCTCGGACATCCCAAGACCCAAACCCGAGCAGATACGGATAAAGTCCTCGGCATCAGAGGCAAGGCCTAAACGATCGACAACCGGAAGCTCGCTCTCGTCATCAATAAACAGGAGACGAGACGTATCGAGCCGACTTGACGCCTGAGCATAAAGGGTCGCGGCAATCTCAGACGGAGAACCAAGATAGACATCGCAACCACGCAGCTCCTCGAGCGCAAACTCACAGGCAGCGCGAATAATATTATGCGGGCCGCGAGCACAGACATAACGTCCGTCCTCATCCTTGACGGCCTGGGGCCAGCTGGACTGATCGGCACGCTCACTGAGGCGGTCGGCTGCAACGCTCACCTTAAAGGCTGAACCAAGATCGACGCCGGACGTGACCACACGGGCCTCGTCGGTGTTCTGCTTGATCGAAAACAATGCCATGCCACGACCGTGAACGCCCCAACGGTCCATCTTCATGCTCTCGAGCTTGGAGGTAACGCGGGCATCGAAGATTCGCTCTTGCATATCCTGCGGAACGCCCGAACCGTTATCCAGAAAGACAAGCGTGCGGACGCCATCTTCCTTGGTCGTGGCGAGATAGACCTTGTCGGCGCCGGCATCGCGAGCATTACGGAGCATTTCGATGACGATATCCTCGACATGCTGAATGTCGTGTTTTGCCTGGCGCCGCTCGGCCTCCGAAACGCGGAGGCGGACATACCCCTCGCCAAGGTTCTCCTCGACGCGAAGGTTGCCCTCCCCCGACATCGACGCGATAAATGAGATGAGCTCGTTCGCGTCGCTCATGTTATTTAGCGATATCGACAGCGCGGCTCTCGCGAATCACGACGACGCGCACCTGACCGGGATACTCCATCTCTTCCTCGATCTGATGGGCGATATCGTGAGCCAGGACCGTGGACTGGGCATCGGAGATCTTGTCCGGCTGAACCATGACGTGGACCTCGCGACCAGCCTGCATGGCATAGGTACGCTCGACGCCTTCATGGGAGTTGGCAATCTCCTCGAGCTTCTCAAGACGCTTGATGTAGTTCTCGGCAGACTCGCGACGGGCACCGGGGCGAGAGGCGGAGACGGCATCGGCGGCCTGTACCAGGACATCGAGCACCGTGTTGGGGTCGACATCGGCATGGTGAGCCTCGATAGCGTGGACGATAACGGGCTTCTCACCATAACGGCGGGCAAGCTCGGCGCCGATGACGGCATGCGGGCCCTCGACGTCGTGGTCGATTGCCTTGCCAAGGTCGTGCAGCAGGCCGGCGCGCTTGGCGGTCACAACGTCCAGGCCAAGCTCGGAAGCCATCACGCCGCACAGGTCAGAGACTTCGAGGGAGTGCTGAAGCACGTTCTGACCAAACGAAGTACGGTAGCGCAGGGCACCAAGGGTCTTGACGATCTCGGGATGCAGGTCGTGAATGCCGGTATCGAAGGCAGCCTGCTCGCCAGCCTCGCGCACGCGCTGCTGAACCAGGTCGGCAGCCTTGTGATACATCTCCTCGATGCGAGCGGGGTGAATGCGGCCGTCGGCGATGAGGTTCTCGAGGGCAACACGAGCGGTCTCACGACGGACCGGGTCGAAGCTCGAAAGAACGACGGTCTCGGGCGTATCGTCGATCACGAGGTTGACACCGGAAACCTGCTCGAAGGTCCGGATGTTGCGACCCTCGCGACCGATGATACGGCCCTTGAGGTCATCAGAGGGAATGTGCACGGAGGTAACGGTGACCTCGGCTGTGTGGTCGGCAGCGCAGCGCTGAATCGCCAGGGACAGAATCTCCTGGGCGGTCTTGTGGCACTCGGCGCGAACCTGCTGCTCGGACTCGCGAATGATCGTGGCGGCCTCGTGGGTGACCTCGCCGCGAACCTTATCGAGGAGCTCCTTGTGGGCGTCCTCGCGGGTAAGGTCGGCAATACGCTCGAGCTCGGAGGTCTGCTTAGTGCAGAGCTCCTCAAGCTCGCGGGAGCGCTTCTCGACCTGACCGGCCTGGCTGGACAGCTGGTGCTCACGCTTGTCGAGAGCGTCGTTTCGGCGATCAAGGGACTCCTCGCGCTGCATCACGCGGTTCTCAAGCGTACGAATCTCGCTCTTACGCTGCTTGTCCTCGGCCTCGGCGGCCTGCTTGTTCTTGATGATCTCCTCTTTAGCCTCGAGCAGAGCCTCTTTTTTGAGGGTCTCGGCCTGACGCTTAGCATCACCGATCAGGGACTCAGCCTGTGCGTGTGCCGACTGGATCTTTTCGTCGGCCTCGTGAAGACTACCCTGCTTGGCGGTGCGCATGTAGGCAATGGCGGCGATGGCACCCAAAACGATGCC
>CANNPG010000153.1:0-4000 GCA_947507375.1 uncultured Collinsella sp.
AATCGGGCGGTTGAAATATCTTTTTCAACCGCCCGATTGCCACAATAGATTGGAGCGTCCGCCCGCAAACGACCTCGTTTTACACCCACCAAATCCTTTGCCTTTTGTCGCCTTTTTGCTGTTCGCAGCCTTAAACAAGAACTATTTCACCGCAACTTATCGAGGGGTTGGCTAGAGAGCACCGAAGAGGATGGCGTAGGTAGTGGATTCGCCGAGCTTGAGCTCGTCGCCGGGATTGAGCTGGGCGGAACGGCCGGGCTCGACCTGAATGCAGACGCGCGTGGCCCCGTTTACCACCACGGTTCCGTTGGTGGACGACAAGTCCTCGACGTGCCAGATATTTTGAGCATCGCACCAGATATGGGCATGGCGGGCCGAGGCATCGTCGCCGACGTCGGTAATATCGCCCTCACCAGTGGCCAGCGCGCCGATCTCAACACCCTGCTCACTCGGCTGAATCCAGCGCGGGGCGCTCACGACAAAACTGTTTTGCACGCGCAGCAAGCCCAAGGGGTGCGCCGGGGCGGGTTCGCGTTCGCCCGCAGTCAGCGACATGCCAAGCGAACGCGGCGTGGATGTGCCTCCGCCACAGGTCGCGTGTGCGTAGTCGATGGCATAGTTCACCGAGGACCGCACATCCGCCGAACAACCGACGGCGACAAACAGCACCAGCACGGCCTCGGCGCGCTCGGCGGGCATGAGTTCCGCCGCCTGGGACAGGCGATCGAGCGCGTTGCGATAGAGATTCGTGTCCTGGTGGCATTCTTCGAGCGCGTGTACCATCGGTTCACCTGCAGGACCGCACACCATATTGATCACAGCCGTGGAGTCCATGGGATTGCGCTGGCGCAGGGCCAGTTGCGACATAATACGCGCAGCCGAGGTACCGTATTCGGCAAAGTAGCGCTGCTGAAGCGTGCCGACCGGCGCGCGAACGATAAAGCGGGAAACCCAAGAGCGATCGGCGGCTCGGCTCTGCGGGCTGCGGCCGTCGGCGAGCGGACGGGACGAAAGCACCAAGCTGCACAGCTCGATATGGCTCAGATGCGCCGCGCGCTTAAAGATGTCAAACATGGCCCCGCATGGGGTGAGCTCAACTTGAGATGCCATGACCTAGGCCTCCTTAGTCGTAGAAATAGAATCGGACGATACTTCGACAGGTCCGCCAAAAGTACGGGCAGTTGCGGCTCCACCGGCAAGCGGAGTCGCCATTTGGGCTTTTGTGCGTCGCGGTGCCGAAACGGGAAGTTCAAAGGCAAAGCCCATCGCAAGCAAAAACCACGTAAGCGTATAGGTTGCAACCAGAGCGGCAACAAGGCCGTCCATCACGGCGCGTTGGGAAAATACGCTACATGCAGCCACAACCAGCACCGGAACCTCGCAGGCAGAAAGCGCAAGCACACCCTGCAGGAACCCCGAGCGCCGATTGCGCGCAAGTGCCCCCGCGGCAACGCCGGCTATGCCTGGCAGCGCCAACGCCAGTGCGGCAATAATACCCGGTAGCGACCCAGACCACACGAGCGATCCCAAAGTCGCCGTCACGCGAGCGCCCGACGCCAGCAGCGCGGCCGAAACCACGACCACAGCCCAAACCACGCTGCAAACGACCGCCGCACCGATCATCGCCGCGCGACGAACCGCGCGGCCAGACGCATCCATGGGGCACGGCGTGAGCGGCTCGCCGCGGAGCGAACGACCGACATTTTGCGCATAGTGGTCACAAAACGCCGAGAGCGCCGCCTCGACCGCCGCCGGCTCGGGACGATCTTTTTGATGGCTGGACAGACAGGCCATCACCACGTCGAACAGCTGGGCATCGACAAACGCCAGCGCATCGCGTAGCTCTTCGGAATCCGGCTCAAGCCCTAGCTGCTGGGCCTGCTCGGCCGCAGCGAGCGCCACATCGGGCTCACGACGAAGCAGCTGAGTCAAATCACAACCGGGCGCATGGGCACCAATGGGATAGTCGGGCCGCGTGTCCATCTTGAGACGGTAGGGGCTCGCGATGTCGCGCGTCTTTTTGCGCGAACCCGAGGCGCCCGAAGTGCTCGGCGCGGCTTCGTATGGCGCGACGCCGGCAATGAGCTCGTAAACCGTGCTTGCCGCGGCATAGACGTCAATCGCCGGCGACATACGTAAAGCGCGCAGGTCGGGAATATCGTCGGTGAGCATCTCGGGCGGGGCATAGGCAACCGTCGCGCGACGCAGCGTGGCATAGCGCTCGGTAAAGGATGCCTTGCCGCCGGTACCGGCCACGGCCGACGCAGGCTCAAGCGCCAGCGACGAGCCAAAGTCGATCAGGCACAGGTCAAAGGTGCCCTCGGCAAGCTGCCGGTCAAGCGGTAGACGCGCCGTGCGCACCATAATATTAGCGGGCGAGATATCGCGATGGACAAAGCCCTCGCCCACCAGGCTCATACGGCAGAGCAGATCGAACAGGTCGCGACCCAGACGCGCCGCCACAAGCGGCGACAGGCGTCCGGCATCGTCCACGGCGAGTCGCGAACGCAAGCGGGCGAGCGTCTCGCCCTCGACCCATTCCATGACAATTGCAGGCACACCGTCGACCTCGCCCCAGCCATAGAGGCGGGGAAAGCCCTTAAGGCCCGAAAGGGCGCGATGGCATTCATATTCCTCGCGAAATGCCGCTTTGAACTTGGCGACCAGCGACTCATGGGCGGCATCGTCGTCAAACTCATCGCGCGTCGGCAAGATGAGCTGTTTGAGTGCTACGTCCTCGCCTTGGGCGTTGACAGCACGCGTCACGCGGCCGATACCGCCACGGCGCATGGTGGCATCGTCGGCAAACAGTATCGTAAAACGACGCAGATAGGCAGGCAGTTCGTCCTGACCGAGCGCAATGGCCGGCTCAAACCCGTCGACACGCGCCAGGCGCAGGCCGACCATGGGATCGCGACCGAGCGATTGTGGTGTGGTGGATGCAAGATCGGTCATCATAGGGCAAGCGCCGCCACGTTATTGTTGAAGTTACCGAGCGCGACGTCATCATCGCCGTAATGGCCGACCCATTGACATAGGTTGGTGTAACAGCCCCACAGATTGGCATACTGCTGATACCACCTTGACCGGGGCGAGAATGTCTGACGACCGAACTCGGCTCGAATGACAAACATCTCCCCGACCAGGCTGTCGCACGGCCTGGGATCTCCCGTAGAGTTATAGGTCGAGACCACGTCATTGGCACGAGAAACATAGCCGTCGAGCATGTTGTACTTGGTCACAAGCCAACTGTGAATGCTCTCTTCCTCAGCAGCGGAAAGGCCGCCGGAGTTTGCATCGTTGTCAGTGTTGCCGCCCGTCGAGCCGCCATTTCCAGACCCTCCGGTAGAGGAACCCGACCCAGAGCCGCCGCCCGAACTCGATGAATCCGAGCCGGAGCCAGAAGTATCCGAGCTACCGGGCTTTCCGGACTGCTGGGCGTCCTGCTCCTTTTGCTGCTCGACCTTATTCACCGTTGCCGCCACGCTATTGTTGGACAATCGATCGATGATCTTGGTGTTGGTGAGCACGATGGTTTTGCCATTGGCAAGCGTGACTTCGTTGTCCGGGGCCTCGGCGCCGTCCGCATCGTCGGTGCCAAACACAATATGCCCGACCACACTTGCCCAAGCATATCCAGTCGTGGTGCCCAGATCGCTTTTGACCTCATGCCCCACGCGCGGTTCGCGTGCGGCATGCGCCTGCGTCATGGACGGCACGGTCATGCCATAGGCAGAAACGCCAGCTATGACCAGCACCAGCGAGCACGATAGCAGTGCGTACGCCCGCGGCGCCAAGCCCAGTCGGCGTCGTATGCGCACCGCGGCGCCGCGCTTTGTCTGAGTGCCACCGGGCCGCATGCGTTCTCCTCCAACAAAAACACGCCGCTCGGGAGCGGCGCATTCATTCAAATCCATATTTGAGTGTATCAGCGAACCTAAAAGGTTGCGCAACGCATGGGCAAACTAACGATGCGAGCGGAAGCATCCATGCGATAAGC
>CANNPG010000154.1:0-3957 GCA_947507375.1 uncultured Collinsella sp.
GGTGTTTCACACACCCCCGCCGTCGCTTCTATCGCATCGTTGAAAGGATGCAACCATGCTGCTACCCGATTCCAAGACCGAGCTCGTCCGCCGTGGCAACAAGGTCGTTTACGACCTGGGCGACAAGATCGTCAAGGTCTTTAACGAGACCAAGCCCGTCTCCGACGTGTTCAACGAGGCTTTGAATCTTGCCCGCATCAATGAGTGCGGCATCCGCAGCCCCAAGGCTCTCGAGGTTTCCCAGCTCGAGAACGCCAACGGCTGGGCGCTCGTGACCGAGAAGGTTCCGGGCACTACCCTTGCCGAGAAGATGACTGCCGAGCCCCAGCGCTTTGGTGAGTACCTCGAGATGTTCGTCGACCTCCAGATCGAGATCCACGGCTACACCTCCCCGCTGCTTAACCGTCAGCGCGACAAGTTCGCCCGCATGATCGACAGCCTTGATCAGCTCAATGCCACCACGCGCTACAACCTTCAGGAGCGTCTGGACGGCATGACCAAGGAGTTCAAGGTCTGCCACGGCGACTTCAACCCCTCCAACGTCATCGTCGGCGACGACGGCCAGCTCTATGTGTGCGACTGGGCACACGCTACCCAGGGCTCCCCTGCTGCCGACGTTGCCACCACCTACCTGCTCTTTGCCCTCAACAGCAAGGACCAGGCCGAGGCCTACCTGGAGCTCTACTGCGACCGCGCCGACATGCCCATGCAGGTCGTGCGTCAGTGGACGAGCATCGTCGCCGCTTCCGAGCTCGCTCGTAAGCGCAACGTGAACGATGAGTTCCTGAAGAACTGGATCGACGTCGTCGATTATCAGTAATATCTGAGCGATTTATTTCGCATCGGAGGCACAAAGAAAACCCCGCAGCTCATATGGGCTGTGGGGTTTTTCTTTTAGCGATTGAGCACGACGGCAAGATAAAAGGGCGGCCTCGCATCTCCCCAATCTGGAGAAATGCGAGGCCGTCCCGCATATCGAACTACAAGCGAAATCGTAGATTAACGGCGTGCTGCCTTCACCAGCTCGGCAACCTTGGCGACGACCTCGTCAATCGCCACGTCCTCACGCTCGCCGGTAGCACGGTCCTTGAGCTCCACCGTGCCATTCTTGAGGCCGCGCTTGCCCAGAACGACCTGATACGGGAAGCCCATAAGGTCGTTGTCGGCAAACTTAAAGCCGGGACGCTCGTCACGGTCATCGACGACAACCTCGATACCCTCGGCGCACAGACCCTCGACGATTTGGTCGCAGACGGTAGCGCACTCCTCCTTCTTGGGGTCGAGCGGAATCACCGCGACCTCGTACGGGGCAACGGAGACCGGCCATACGATACCGTGCTCGTCGTTGTGCTGCTCCACGACCGCAGCAAGCGAGCGGGACACACCAACGCCGTAGCAGCCCATGATGAGCGGCTTCTCCTTGCCATCCTCGTCCATAAAGGTGGCGCCCATGGCCTCGGAATACTTAGTGCCCAGCTGGAAGACCTGAGAGACCTCGATACCGCGGGCAGCGGAGAGCGGCTTACCGCAGTGCGGGCAGGGATCGCCGGCAACGACGGTCACCAGGTCGGCCCACTCGTCGACGGTAAAGTCGCGCTCGGGGCAGGCGCCGGTAAAGTGATAATCGACCTCGTTGGCACCGCAGGCCCACTGCTTGGACTCACGCAGGCTCTCATCGCAGACCAGGCGAATACCCTCGGGTAGGTTAACCGGTCCGATAAAGCCCTTATGCAGACCGTAGGTCTGGAGCTCCTCATCGGTCATCATGCGATAGCCCTTGCCAAAGACGTGCTCAGCCTTGCAGTCGTTGAGCTCGTGATCGCCCGGAACGATAGCCACAACCGGCTTACCCTCGGCGTCAATGAGAGCCAGGGACTTGCGCGTGCCGTTCTCGGGGAACCCAAAGAACTTGGCAACAGCCTCGATGGTGCCCATGCCCGGAGTCTTGACCTTGGTGAGTGTGCCGTCGCCGGGGCCCTCGGTCACAACGACCTTGGTGCTTGCAGCCTCGTCATCGGCAGCAAAGCCGCAATCGTCGCAGTAGACCAGCGAAGCCTCGCCGGCGTCGGCCAGCGCCATGTACTCGACGGAGGTATCGCCGCCGATCTCACCGGAGTCGGCGACAACGGGCAGGGCCTTGATGTAGCAGCGCTCGCAGATGTTGGCGTAGGCCTGCTTCATCTTGTCGTACTCCTCCTGCAGGCTCTCCTGCGTGGCAGAGAAGCTGTAGGCGTCCTTCATGATGAACTCGCGACCGCGCATCAGGCCAAAGCGGGGACGGAACTCGTCGCGAAATTTATCCTGGATGTGATAGAGATTCACCGGCAGCTGCTTGTAGGAACGCAGCTCGTTGCGCACCAGGGCAGTCACGGTCTCCTCGTGCGTGGGACCGAGCACGAACTCGCGTCCGTGGCGGTCATCAAAGCGCACGAGCTCCTTGCCATAGGCATCGATACGGCCGGACTCACGCCACAGCTCGGCATCGACCATGATGGGCATCATGAGCTCCTGGGCGCCGGCAGCGTCCATCTCGTCGCGCACGATGTTCTCGATCTTGCGAATCGAGCGCCAAGCAAGCGGCAGATAGGAATAGAGACCGGCGGCCTCCTTGCGAATCATGCCGGCACGAAGCAGCAGGCGATGGCTCGCAAGCTCGGCGTCGGCCGGATCCTCTTTGAGCGTCGGAGCATACAGCTTAGACATATACATTGCTCGAGTCATTTATTTCTCCTCAATAAGCTTGTCGACCTCGGCCATAAGCGCGTCGACAATTTGGTCCTCAGCTACTTTACCAATGATTTGGCCGTGCGAAAAGAGCAGGCCCTGACCTCGTCCGCAGGCAACGCCCAAGTCGGCGTCAGAAGCCTCGCCTGGGCCATTGACCGCACAGCCCATCACGGCAATCGAAAGCGGTGCGGAGTAGTTCTTAAGCCGCTCAGTGACCTCCTCGGCGATAGGAATGAGGTTGACCTGGCAGCGAGCGCACGTGGGGCACGATACGATCTCGGGGCCACGGCGGCGAAGACCCAGCGACTGCAGGATACCCCAGGCGACCGGCGGCTCCTCGACCGGATCGGCCGTGAGCGAGACGCGCATGGTGTCGCCAATGCCCTCGGAAAGCAAAATTCCCAGGCCCACAGAGCTCTTAATGGTGCCCTGGAGCTTGGTTCCGGCCTCAGTCACGCCCAAATGAAGCGGAACATGGGGGATTTCGCGCGACAGGGCACGATAGGTGTCAAGCGTCGTGGACACGCTATGAGCCTTGGCGGAAAGCACGATATTGGTAAAGCCGCGATCCTCAAAATGTTTGACGAAACGCTCGCTCGACATCACAAGCTTTTCGGGCTGCGTAAGGTCATCGCGCTCGGCGATATCCTGCTCAAGCGAGCCGGCGTTCACGCCAATGCGAATCGCGCACCCAGCGGCGCCCGCGGCATCGATCACGGCATCGACCTTGGCCCAATCGCCAATGTTGCCGGGATTGATGCGGAGCTTAGCGGCACCGGCCTCCACGGCGCCAATGGCGAGCTTGTGGTTAAAGTGGATATCGGCGACAATCGGCACCGGAGACTCGGCACAGATGGTGCGGAAACCCTCAATCGCGGCCTCGGTGGGCACGCTCACACGCACGATATCGCAGCCAGCCTGCGCCAACGCGCACACTTGCGCAAGCGTTGCCTGGGCGTCAGCGGTATCGGTGCAGGTCATGGATTGGACCACCACCGGCGCGCCGCCACCGATCTGAACACCGCCCACATGCACGGGGCGCGTCAACTCGCGAGGCAAAGGATGGGATAAAGACAATCCAAACACTCCCCTACAGGATAAATCGAAGGACGTCGGAACGAAGCATATAGACAAACAGCAGCGCAAAGAGCGCGATGCCCACATAGCTCACAATCGTCTTGACCTTTAGCAGAAAAAACACGACAGCAAATCTTAGAATGATCTGAATAA
>CANNPG010000155.1:0-3949 GCA_947507375.1 uncultured Collinsella sp.
CCTTACTTGGAAGATACGGCAGGTATTTGGCGGCAAACCCATATTGACCGTGTTCTTTACCACTATCTGATGCGCTGCTTCGTGCTCATCGACCTTAAGAAAGACGATCTTACGCATCAGGACCTGGGCCAGATGCAAATGTATGTGAACTACTACACGCGCGAGCTCATGAACGAAGGCGACAATCCGCCCATAGGCATCGTGCTCTGCGCGGACAAAAGCGATTCGATCGTCGAGTACACGCTGCCCGAAGACAACGACCAAGTGTTTGCCGCCAAATACCTGCCGTATCTTCCAAGTAAGGAAGAGTTGGCACGCGAACTGAGTGCCGAGTACCGCGCCATCAACGAAGCGACTAATGGCGAAACGCAAGGGTAGCAGCACGTTGCGACCGAAACCATCGCAGCCGTCGCAGGCGCACTCGCGGTTGCGACGGCTGCTACGAAACAATACCGGTCATGGACGCCGGCAACGACATTCTAGTCGTGGCTGGCGAGCGTGACCTGACAGGCAAAGACGCGGCCTTCGTCTGATGTGGCTCCATTGGCTGCCACAGAAAAGGGCCGGTTGCAGCCGACCCTTTAAGACGATAGCACCTGCGTTGCCCGCGCTTCCAAAGTTGACCGACTGAGGAGCGGGTTCCGCGGCACATTTTGATTTTACCCGGTGGGGCGGCTCTTTTGCAGCCGTTCCACCGTTTATTTATATCTGGCACCCTCAAACAATCAGACGGCAGCCCGCACTCCTAAGAGCCGCCCCATACCCCCGGCCATCACGTTACGGTGCCAACCGGCACCGCTCCCCTACTTCCCAAATAGCGCACCCAGCAGGCCGCGGCGTTTGGGCTTCTCCTCTCGGCAGGAGCCCTCGGCCACCGCTGCAACCTGGCGCGGTTGCTCGCCGCCTCCACGGCGCACGATCTGGTACAGGAACGGCGATTTAACGTATTTGACCTCGACGGGCGTGGCGTGCACAGTACTTTCGCCGGACAGATGCAGGCTCGGGTTAAGCGGCGCCACGATATGCGCCTCGCGCTTGTCGCTAAACACCACCGCGGCCGCGCGGCCCGTCTGGCCATTTACGGCAATGCGCACCTGCTCGCCATCGCGGCCGTCTGTCGCCGGACGATCGACAAAGTAGACCGGCACCATCACCAGGCCGTCCTTATGCTTGCGGGCCTTGCGCGCCCACATGCGAATGCTCTTTTTATTGAGCCCCAGTACAGCCTCGGCGTCGTTGCCCGCAACGTCGAGCGCCAACTTATCAATGACCACCTGGTCCTTGGTAGACGCATCGACGGAGACGACGCGGAAGTTGCCTTCCTGCATGGCCGGGTCAAACGGCCCAACCTTGGCAAAGTCCCACGGCTCCAAAATGCCCATAAGGCGAACATCCAGATAGCTTGCCCGCGGGTATGCCCAGTCGAGCACCTCGTAGTACACCAGGGTTTCCTTGCTCAGGCCCTTGCCCGGGAAGCTCGCCATCATGCGCAGATCGGCAAGCGCCATGGGGAAATAGAAGAGCATCATGTCGTTTTGGATCGCATCTTCCACGTCGTGCCCGGCAAAGGCGTCGGGGTACTGGCGCACCAGCTGCAGTGCGTTGGCACGTGCCTGCTGCGGCGAGATTTCGCAGGGAATGCCCTACTCCGGCACATACTCTGCACCCACGCCCATGGTCAGACGCTTGCTGAAGGTACCGGGCTTGAGCAGGTCGGCAATGCCGATCTTGTTGCCGCAGGACGGGCACTCAAACACACGCTGCGTTGACTCGCCCTCAAAGGACGCTCCGCAGAAGGGGCAAGGAATGCTCACATGCGTAGCCTCTTGGAACTCTTGCGCCGTGCCGCGATCCTCCCACAGCAGATGTTCCAGGACCGACTGATTGCGCCAGTGCGAATTGAAGAAATACCAGTCCGGGTCCTCCGGGCGCTCGAGTTGCGACACATGCGTGAGCTTGAGCAGTCCATCCACCACCGTCAACGGCGTATGGCGAATGCCCAAAGCGCTCTTGAGCTCTCCGGCGTCCGCCTGCCACGGAATGACCGCACCGCAATAAGCGCACTCAAAGCTGCGCTTAGCTTGGTGTGAGTACATAGGGCCGCCGCAGTTTTGACATTTAATGGCAAACATCTCGTCCATGGAAACGTCCTCCTTTGCACAGGGGCTGTCGGCATTAAGTATGTCGATCAAACAGGCACATGCCCATACCCATGTGGCCCAAAATGGACCACCCAGGCAGACGAGAAGGCTCGCTCGTTAGCACCGGCAGACTATTGCTGCATTTTCTGAGCATCGGTGCACGGCGCCCCCGCGCGAGCTACACTATCCCCTTAAACATGATTGTGAGGACGACCGCTATGCTATTTGTAAATCGGCTGGTACATACGCTTGTTCCCGGCAGCGAGGACGAGCCGGTCGATGCATCTTGCCGCACCAACGCGGGTTTTACCGCAAGCCTCATCTGCATTGGACTCAACATCACCCTGTGCCTGGCCAAGGGCATCGCGGGCCTGCTCGCCGGCTCCGTCTCCCTCATCGCCGACGCTTTCAACAACCTCTCCGATGCCTCGAGCAACATCGTGAGCCTGCTCGGGTTCCGCCTTGCCAGCCGCCCGGCAGACGAAGGCCACCCCTATGGTCACGGCCGCTATGAGTACCTAGCCGGCCTGTTCGTCGCCGTCCTGGTTTGCGCCGTCGGCATCAACCTGATCCTCGAGTCGGTCACCAAGATCATCAAGCCTTCCCCCACCGCTTACACGTTCATTTCCCTTGCGGCACTGGCTACGTCCATGCTCGTCAAATTCTGGATGGCCGCATTCAACCGCGCACTGGGCAACCGCATCGATTCCGAGACGCTCATCGCTACGGCGCAGGACTCCAAAAACGACGTCATCACCTCGGGCTCGGTCTTGGTGGCGGCGCTTATTTCGCAGACGACCGGCTTTGATCTCGATGGCTGGGCAGGCCTGGGTGTGGGTATCTTCATCTGCATCAGCGGCCTGGGCCTGGTGCGCGACGCCATCAGCCCGTTGCTGGGGCAAGCGCCCGACCCCAAGCTCGTCCAGGCAATCCGCGACAAGATCATGTCCTATCCGCAGGTCTTGGGCACACACGACCTCATGGTGCACGACTACGGCCCTGGTCGTCAGTTTGCCAGCGCCCACGTGGAGATGCCCGGCGAGGGTGACGCGTTTGAGCACCACGAGATTCTGGACACCATCGAGCACGACATCAAGCGCCAGATGGGCATTGGTATCACGCTGCACTGCGACCCCATCGCGACAACCGGCGATGACTTGCGCGGCTGGGTCAAGCGCGGCGTCATGCAGATCGATCCCGCGCTCTCCATCCACGACCTGCACGAGCACGACGGGTTCGTTTCGTTTGACCTGGTGCGTCCCGACGGCTTTGACATATCCGACGAGGAGCTGCTGGAGCTCGTCACGCGCATCGTGCACGAGCGCCGGCCCGATGCCTCATGCGTCGTTACGTTTGACTCGGGCTTTAGCTCGCCCGACCGTCCGGCCGAGCAGCTGTAGCCCACTTAACAGCTAGTTTCCCCGCGCGCCCGAGATGCCGTTTTGTAGGGCGTTCCAGGCATCCGTCGCCATGTCGCCCAAGTTCTGCGCGGTATCGCCCAGATTTTGTGCCGTATCGCCCAGCTCTTGCGCCTTGTCTCCCAACTCCTGCGCCTTGTTGCTCAAGTCCTCCAGCGTATTGGAGCTCGAGCTGTCGGTACCGCTTTGGCCGTCGGACGAGTTGCCCGAACTGTTCTTGTGCGTGAGTTGAATTTCGAGGTTGCCGTTGTCGTTATAGTAGGCAGAAGTAACGACCCAGTTGGCATCGACGACGGGCGTTGAGCCATCATCAGTCAGGACCACGGCATTCGAAAGATCGGCGCCGCGCGACTTGAGGATCTTCTTGGCGTTGGACCAGTACTGCCCCGG
>CANNPG010000156.1:0-3923 GCA_947507375.1 uncultured Collinsella sp.
GAAATAATCAAACTATTCAGACAAGGTGCCGGAACTAGCAGACCTGGCGAACCTCGATGTGCTTCTTATATTCGTCCACCTTGGCAAAATCACCCAGACCGGGGCACTCGACCACGTTGGCGCCAGTGGCCATCGAAAGGCGCAGGGCGTCCTCGACGCGCTCGGGGGCGTCGTGCCACACGGACAGGAAGGCAGCGAGCGAGGAATCGCCGGCGCACACCGTCGACAGCAGCTTGACGTCGAAGGTGCGGTTGGCAAACCAGATATGCTCGCCGTTGGAGAAGTACGCACCGGCGCCACCCAGGGTCAACAGCACATTCTTGGCGCCCTTGGCGTGCAGCTCGGCCATAGCGCCCTTGACAGACTCATCGTCGCCACCGCTCACCTTAATGCCAAAGATGTCGAGCAGCTCATCGTCATTGGGCTTGATCAGCAGCGGCTCCATGGCAATGAGGTCTGCCAGCTGATGGCTCGAGATGTCGAGGACGAACTCGGCCCCCTTGGCCTTGACGCGGCGCAGGACCTCGGCCAGGAAGCCCTCGGAAGTGTTGGGAGGCAGCGAGCCGCTGATGACCAGGCAGGTCATGTCATCGAGCGAATCGATGAGCTCAAACATCTCCTGCTCGTTGGCCTCGTTGATGGCGGCACCGGCATTGACCATGTTGTACTCGGTGTCGGGGCCGGCATTGAGGAACACGTTGACGCGCGTGATGCCGTCGGTCCACACGGGCTTGACGGGCACGCCCAGGGCCTCGGCGCCCTTGACGATGAACTCGCCCGAGAAGCCAGCGAAGAAGCCCAGGATCGTGGTGTCGACACCGTAGTGGTCAAGCGTAAACGAGACGTTGAGGCCCTTGCCGTTGGGCGTATAGACGGCGTTGCGAGTACGCGTGACGGTGTTGGCAGCAAGGCCGTCACAGGCGATGTTGTAGTCAATGGCGGGATTTGCAGTGAGCGTGTAAATCATGAATGTTCCTTTCACGAAGCAACGTGTTAATGAAAGTATATTCCACGCATTGGTAAAAGGCTAGGACAACTCGGTGAACGGTGTGGAAGCGATGAAGTACGGCGGGACACCTCTCCCCCGTGGCGGAACAAAAAGGCGCCCCAGCCGAAACCGGGGCGCCGCATGCGCACGAATATTTCGCGTTTCGATTACTGACGATCGAGCTTGCGGACAGCAACGCGCTTGCTGTACTCGTCGACGTGACCGAAGTCGCCGATGCCGACGGACTCGGCAACGTTGGCGCCGGTGGCCATAGCGAGCTTCATGGCCTCCTCGACGTTGTCGCGATCCCTGTACCACTTGTGCAGGAACGCAGCGAGGGTGCAGTCGCCGGCGCAGACGGAAGAAACCAGCTTGATGTTGAACTCACGCTTGGCGTACCAGATGTCCTCGCCGTTGGAGAAGTAAGCGTCGCCGCGGCTACCACGGGTGAGCAGCACGTTCTGAACGCCAGCGTCGTGAGCCATCTTCATAGCAACGCGAACCTCGTCGTCGGTGTCGACCGGCACGCCGAAGATGGCCTTCATCTCGTGATGGTTCGGCTTGATGAGCAGCGGCTTCTTGTGAGCGAGCTCCTTGAGCTTGTCGGAGGACAGATCCAGGACGACGTCGGCGCCACGAGCCTGAGCGTGCTCCATGACCTGAGCCAGGAAGTCGGGCGTAGCTTTGGGAGGCACGGAGCCGGAAACGATCAGGCACTCGAGATCGCCCGCGGTGTCCAGGATGTTGTAGAGCTCCTCCTGGTGCTGCGGCGTGATCGGAGCACCCGGGTTCAGGATGCCGTACTCGTGCTGGCCATCGTTGACGTAGGTGTTAATGCGCGTGATGCCGTCGGTCCAGACCGGGCGGCAGAGACAACCCAGGTTCATGACCTCCTCGACGATGAACTTGCCCGTGAAGCCAGCAAAGAAGCCGAGTGCGACGGTGTCAACGCCCATCTTCTTAAAGGCGAAGGACACGTCGAGGCCCTTGCCGTTAGCCGTGTAGCTGGCCGAGCCGGTGCGGACGTTCTCATCGGGCTCGAGCGGAGAGCTCGAAACCGTCATGTCGACAGCCGGGTTAGCGGTTAGCGTGTAGAACATTTACAGTACCCCCTGTATATGTGAGGGCCGCGTGGCCGGCCCATTCCAACCACGCGGTTACCTCTGATACCAAATTAGCGAGCTGCGGACTCGAGCAGTGCCTTGACCTCGGCGGCGGTGTTGCAGGCGAGCGCCTTCTCGGCGAGCTCGTCGCACTCGGCCTTGGTCCACTGGCTGATGGTCTTGCGGGCGCGCAGGATCGACGGAGCGCTCATCGAGAACTCCTCCAGGCCCCAGCTGATCAGCAGCGGCTCGAGCAGCGGATCGGCAGCGGCCTCGCCGCACATACCGACCATGATGCCGGCCTTCACGCCGCTCTCGATGATATTCTTGAGTGAGCGGAGCACGGCGGGATAGTAAACCTGGTACAGGTTGGAGATGGTGTCGTTGCCACGGTCGGCGCACATGGTGTAGCCGATCAGGTCGTTGGTGCCGATGGAGAAGAAGTCGGCAACCTCGGCCAGACGGTCTGCGAGCAGCGAAGCGGCGGGCGTCTCGACCATGATGCCGACCTCGATGTTCTCGTTGAACTTGCGACCCTCTTCGGTCAGCTCGGCCTTGCACTGCTCGACGAGCTCCTTGACAGCCAAGACCTCCTCGACGCAGGTGACGAGCGGGATCATGATCTTAACGTCTCCGAAGGCACTAGCGCGCAGCAGAGCGCGGAGCTGGACCTTGTACTGGTCGGGATTGGCCAGGCAGTAACGCACGGCGCGGAAGCCCATGAAGGGGTTGTCTTCCTTGACCATGTGCAGATACGGAATCTCCTTGTCGCCGCCCACATCGAGCGTGCGGATGATGACCGGAGCGCCCTTGAGCGCGCTGGCGACCTTACGGTAGGCGTTGAACTGCTCCTCCTCGGAAGGAAGCTCAGCAGAGTCCATGAACAGGAACTCGGAGCGGAACAGACCGATGGCCTCGGCGTCGTGATCGAGCGCGTTGGGCACGTCATCGGGGTTACCGATGTTGCAGGCGATGATCTTCTTGATGCCATCGGCAGTCACGGACGGCTTGCCACGGAAGGCCTCGAGGGCTGCCTTCTCGGCAGCGAAGGCCTCGGCCTTGGCGGTGTAGGCAGCGAGCGTCTCCTCGTCGGGATCGGCCTCAACGATACCCTTGCCGCCGTCGACGACAACGGTCATACCGTTGCGCAGCGCGGTGCAGCTGTTGGAAACCGAAAGGACAGCCGGGATCTCGAGGGCGCGCGCAATGATCGCGGAGTGCGACGTGCGGCCACCGGTCTCGGTGACGATACCGGCGACGTGGGCCTTATCGATCGTGGCGGTCATGGACGGCGTGAGGTCGTGCACGACAACGACAGTGTTCTCAGGCAGGACGGAGAGGTCGACGACCTCCTTGCCCAGCAGCTCGGCCAGAATACCGGTGCGGATGTCGGCGATGTCGGCCGCGCGCAGACGGAACATCTCGTCGTCCATGGACAGGAACATGTTCTCGAACATGGTCGAGGTGTCCATGAGCGCCTGCTCGGCGCAGGTACCGCCGTCAATGGCGGCGTTGATGGCGTCGGTCATGCCCGGGTCCTGAGCCAGGACAATATGTCCGCTCATGATCTCGGCCTCGGCCTCGCCCACCGTCTCCTTCATGTGGTCGGCCTGAGCCTGGGTCTTCTCGCAGAAGACCGAAAGAGCGGTTTGATAGCGCTCCTTCTCTGCTGCCGAATCAGCAACCTCGTGCGGCTCAAACGTCAAGTCGGGATCGACGGCGACCATGACGGTGCCGATACCGATGCCCTCGGAAGCGTTGACGCCCTGATACATTCCCATTCCTCTCTCCGTGTCATGTGATATAGCGTTTTGACATATCCATGACAAAAG
>CANNPG010000157.1:0-3905 GCA_947507375.1 uncultured Collinsella sp.
AGTGCCTCCATGTGTCCAAATCGGAAGAACAGCGGCTGTGCCAAGAACACCATCATGAGGGAGATGAGCATCGATGCTGCCGAGGCAATTGCGATCTCAAAGATGGTTTGTCCTGTCGAGGCCACGCCCGCGCTGTTGAAGAACGGAAGGGCGATGATGTTCAAAAGCACGGCGGCGCAGGCCATGATGGCCGAGAAGACAACGATGCACAGGTAGCGTGCGCAAATTATGTCTTTGCGCGTGAGAGGCAGCGTTGCCCGATAACGCTCCCATCCGTTTTGATTGTCGAAGCCGGCCAGCGAGCTCATGACCATGATGGGCGACATGGCGCTGACCGCGCAGGCGCCGGCGCTCATGCCGGAATCGCCATCCGACGCGTTGGCAAGGGTTAGCACGACGAAGATGAACAGGCCGACGCCCGCGATGCTCGGGGTGAGCGTGCGAACGATGGCGAGCTCGGACATAAAGGCGCGTTTCATTTCGAAGCCCCTTTCAGCATGAGGCGCAGATAGTCATCAATGGTTGCCCGGTCGCAGGGAATCTCGGGAAAGGCCTCGAGCGTTTCGCGACGGTTGGGCACGAGCACGTCCACGCTATAGGCGTGGTGGACGGCACGGGCGCCTTCGACGCAAGTCATAAGCTCGGCAGCCTGTGCTTGGGTACAGTGGGCGATGCCGGCGCGGTCGGTAATGTCCTCGCGCGGCAGGTCAAAAATAATCGCGCCATTATCGATGCAGATGACGCGATCAGCGGTGCGATCGAGGTCGGACGTAATGTGGCTCGAGAGCAGCACGCTGTGCTGGCCGTCGGCGACAAAGGCAAGCAGCTCATCAAGCAGTTCCTCGCGTGCCATGGGATCGAGGCCCGCGGTGGCTTCGTCCAAAACGAGCAGCTTGGCATTGTGGCTGAGTGCACAGGCAAGCTGCAGCTTCATGCCCATGCCGCGGGAGAGGTCCTTGACCTTTGTCTTGGGATCGAGGCCAAATCGGTTGATGAATCCGGCGAACGTTTCGCGGTCCCACGTGGGGTACGCCGGGCCTACGAGCGCCTCGACCTGGCCCACCTTGAGCGTGGAGGGGAAGGGGCACGTGTCCAGGACAAGACCGACGCGGGAGCGTAGATGGCGTTGCGACCCATCGGGCGCGTCGGCGCCACAGCGCTGCCCAAACAGGTGCACCTCGCCGGCATCGAGCTTTATAAGCCCGAGCGCGGCGCGAATCGTCGTTGTTTTGCCGGCACCGTTTGCGCCTACAAAGCCGACGATCTGGCCAGGCTCCACGGCAAGCGTGACGTCGCGCAGCGAAAAGCGATCGCTCACATGGCGCGATGCACCTTTGATTTCTAGCAAATATTGCATGGTATAGCCTTTCTTGCAGATGGCTACTGCATGGTTTCGGGGGCTACAAGGTCGAGCATCTCGTGCAGCTTGTCGCGCGTGACACCCAGGGTTTCGGCTTGGCTCGCCGCTTTCGCAAGCAGCTCTTCGATATGGCAGAGCTGGTTTTCGCGCAAGAGCTCCTGGTTGCCCTCGGCGACAAAACAGCCCTTGCCCTGCACGGTGCAGATAAACCCGAGCTGCTCCAGGTCGGCGTAGGCGCGCTTTGTGGTGATGACGCTCACGCCAAGATCGCTCGCGAGTGCACGGATGCTGGGGAGTTTGGCTCCCGCAGCGAGCGTGCCCGATAAGATCTGAGCTTTGACTTGCGAGGTTATCTGCTCGTAGATGGGCTTGTCGCTCGAATTGGATAGGATGATGTCCACAGCGGCTCCTTAGCTGTTGGGCTACACGTGTATATAACCGGTAATCACAGTATATATACACTATGCACAGTTATGCAAGAGGCAAATACGGATTGGGCCGGCTACCCAGGCCCCAACTGATGAATTTGTCCTGATAGGTGCCTTATGGCGGGATTTCGCGGCTACAATAGTACGGTTACAACGACGTAATGCACTCAATGCAAGAAAGGATCCGCATGGCAAGCCTGTCGGATGAAATCTCGTCGCGCCGCACATTCGCGATCATCAGCCACCCGGACGCCGGTAAGACCACGCTTACCGAGAAGCTGCTGCTCTATACCGGCAGTATCCAGACCGCCGGCTCGGTCAAGGGCAAGAGCTCGGCCAAGCATGCCGTCTCGGACTGGATGGACATCGAGAAGGAGCGCGGCATCTCTGTCACCTCCTCGGTGCTGCAGTTCACCTATAACGGCGCCTGCGTCAACATCCTCGATACCCCCGGCCACCAGGACTTCTCGGAGGATACCTACCGTACCCTTATGGCCGCCGACGCCGCAGTCATGGTCATCGACGGCGCCAAGGGCGTCGAGGCCCAGACCAAAAAGCTCTTTAAGGTTTGTACGCTGCGTCACATTCCCATCTTCACCTTTGTGAACAAGCTCGACCACGAGGCTCGCGATCCGTTTGAGCTCATGGAAGAGATCGAGAATGTCCTGGGCATCAATACGTATCCTATGAACTGGCCGATCGGCAGCGGCCGCAACTTCCGCGGCGTGTTCGATCGTCAGACCCGTCGCGTTATCGCCTTTGAGGGCGATGGTCACGCCAACGCCACCAAGAAGGTCGCCGAGGTCGAGGCCGAGCTGGGCGACCCCGCCTTGGATGAGCTCATCGGCGAGGAAAACCACAAGAACCTGATGGACGACATCGAGTTGCTCGATGGTGCCGGCGACGAGCTCGACTTGGATGCTGTGGCCTGCGGCAAGCTGAGCCCGGCGTTCTTTGGCTCGGCACTTACCAACTTTGGCGTTGAGCCCTTCCTGAAGGAGTTCCTGCGCCTGGCTCCGACGCCGCGCGCCTATACCGATACGCTCACCAGCGAGCCGGTCGATCCCTGCCGCGATGACTTTAGCGGTTTTGTGTTTAAGATCCAGGCAAACATGGACAAGAACCACCGCGACCGCATCGCTTTTGTGCGCATTTGCTCGGGCAAGTTCGAGCGCGGCATGGATGCCTTCCACGTGCAGGGCAACCGCAAGCTCAAGCTTGCCACGGGCACGTCGATGATGGCCGATGATCGCGCCATCGTGGACGAGGCGTACGCGGGCGATATCGTAGGCCTGTTCGACCCAGGTATCTTTAGCATCGGCGACACCGTGTGCTCCGGCAAGCGCCACGTGCAGTATCCGCAGATCCCGACGTTTGCCCCCGAGATGTTCGCTCGCATTACGCAGGTCGACACGCTCAAGCGCAAGCAGTTCGTCAAGGGCATGGAGGAGCTTGCCCAGGAGGGCGCCATCCAGATCTTCCGCGAGCTGGGTGCCGGCATGGAGAGCGTCATCGTGGGCGTGGTCGGCGTGCTGCAGTTTGAGGTGCTCGAGCGCCGCCTCAAGGCCGAGTACCGTGTTGAGGTTCGTCGCCAGCCGCTGCCCTATACGGACATCCGCTGGATCCAGAATGACCCCGATGCCATCGATATCCCGGCTCTTTCGCTCACGCGCGACACGCTGCGCGTCGAGGACATGCGCGGCGGTAAGCTGCTGCTGTTCACGAGCCCGTGGAACGTGGATTGGGCTACCGACCACAACCCCGACCTTATCCTGTCGGAGTTTGGCAACGTGGCCTTTTAACGCATCGGCGCGGTGGCCCTACGGGGCTGCCGCGCCGTTTGCTTGCCTTATGCCGTGTGTGCGGCTATTATACCCACCGTCGTCTCAAGACCGGGGCGTCCGAGCAGTTCGGGTCCGATATCCTGCTCGTTAAACCTAAAACCAAAGGAGTACATAATGATCAAGAAGGTCATGGAGGACTACAAGGTCCTGTTGCGGAGCATTCCCGCGGCAACGGTTTCGCTGTTTTTCGTGAGCGTCATCATGATGAACCTGCTGGCCAACAAAGAGCTCATCAGCCTGCCGTATCTGGCGCTCGACTGTGGCTTTGTGGTG